>CAYVTN010000058.1:0-10710 GCA_964454395.1 uncultured bacterium
TACCCCGTGGTGCCCGTCATTCTGGGCGGCATCTACGCGCAGCTGTTTACAGACCATGCCCGCCGCACTACCCAGGCTGACGGCGTCTATACGGGCGAGGCCGGTGATGAGTTAAAAACGACTTTGCGGACCTTTGGCATTGAGTTGAATAAAATCAGTGCACCTTGCCCTTGGTTTGACCTCGGGTTTTATGACCGCCTGCCTTACGCGCCCGTATTAACTTCCAACGGCTGCCCTTATCACTGCCCCTATTGCGCCTGCGCGCTACTGCACCCTCATTTTTCCCAGCGGCCGGTGGAACAGGTGGTCTCTGAGATCAAAACCCTCACCAGACACGGGGTTACGGACTTTGCCTTTTATGATGACGCCCTCCTGGTCCATGCCAACGATCATATCAACCCTATCCTGGCTGCCCTTGAGGAAAACCGCGGCGTGCGCTTTCATACGCCCAACGGCCTGCATGCACGCTACATAACCCCGGCCACCGCGCGCCTGATGGCTCGGGCCAATTTCCAAACCATCCGCCTCAGTCTGGAGACCATCAATCCTTCCCGCCAGGTGGAGACCGGCAATAAAATCAGCAATGACGGTTTGGCGCAGGCCATCGGCAATTTGAAAAGCGCGGGCTTTAATAAGTCCCAACTGGGCGTGTATTTGATGGTTGGCCTGCCTGATCAGCCTTGGGAGGAAGTATGGGACGGCGTGCGGTTTCTGGAAAAGCTGGGCGTGCGTATTCATTTAACCGAACTCTCGCCCCTGCCGGGCACCAGTACCTGGCAGACCCTGGTGCAACGCGGCGTATTGACACCGGACGTGGATCCTGTGCTGACCAACAACACGGTCTTTGCCAGCCGCTTTACGGATTTTACTTGGGATGTGGTCATGGCCCTGCGCCATGAAGTTTCCAGGATTAATCAAAGGCCGGGGTATTAACGCCCCTGGTAATTTACTAAAGACTTCTCTATCATAATGATCATAATGCGTCCATATGCGGATGACCTTGACCAATTTTTTCCTTTTTAAGAACGTCGGCTTTAATTTTATTGATCATATATTAAACTTTGAACTTTCTGTGTCCATGCTCGATATTTCAAATTTTAAATTATTGGATATAGATCATGAGTATAAGATGGTGGCTAGATTTGACACCAAGGGCTGCCTTACCGACTCGGATGCCGCAACAAGGTTGTACTGAGGCTGTTTGAAAGATGCACTAACCGGCTTGATCGGAGATTCCGGAGGATTAATTCAGGGTTTCATCAAAGTCTTTATCTTCCGTAAGCTTCTGCAATTTGGCCCTTAACTCGAACAAATCAAAAGGTTTGGTCATGCAATCAATGGCTCCTTTGTCCATAGCCTGTTTCTCCAAACGGTCGTCCATGCAGGCGCTGAACATGATTATTGCCGGCGGCCGGGGATTGTTCATCAATTGCTCCGTCACCTGCAACCCGTTGAGGCCTTCCATTCTAAAATCCACCATTACCACATCGGGTTGGAAATCTTTGGCTTTTTCAATGCCCAATTTGCTGTTATTGGACGTTTTCACAATGAAGTCATCTTCCAAACCATATTTGAGACTTTCCAGAACAAATTCATGATCATCAATGATTAAAATGCGATGCATGGGTCGCTACCCCCCTTTCCACCAAATCCAGTGTAAGTATCGCATTTTTATACACATCATTCAATAGTAATGTTTATTTTTTTTAACACTTATAAAATATTTTTTCCTTTTAAAATATAGTTCGACAATAACGGCGCCAATACAGCTATTGATCCATGACTATTATTTTGTGCACCACGGTCTCACTTTAGTTGCGACCGTAAACGCATGCTCATTTTAGGCACACTAAAAATCTTTAATTGATCTGCCCACAGCGTAGCCTTGGCCTGGACCCAGGGACCAACTTCATCTCTGCCGGTCTGGGTAATAGTAATGGTCACACGGACACAGCGATTGCTCGGCGTCACCTGGCCGCGATAATGCCATTCGGTTTCTTGGTCCAGCATGATGGGCTCCAGCACGGGATTAACCATGTCCTGGTGCTGGTGGCGGCTGAGCATGTAATAGTGCAGCACTTGCACCATGGCTTCCAGACCCAGCGATCCGGGCTGAACCGGATCCTGATAAAAATGGGCTTTAAAAAACCATTCTCCGGGATCCACATCTTTTTCAGCGATCAGCAAGCCCAGTCCATGGTCACCGCCTTGAGGATCGTCCAGTACAATGCGGTCGATCATGAGCAGTTTGCCTTTTGGCAATGCGGCCTGCCGCTTAAAAAATTCCGGCGATTGTTCCGGGTTCAGGTGCCTGACGGTCTTTGGTGCCAGGGCTTGCCAGGCATCTTCTTCGTCAGTGACAGGAAAGCCCTTTTGCTGTGCCATGGCCTGCGGTGGGAAAAGGCCGAACACGGTATCCATATGCATGACCAGGGTTTGGCCCATATAGGCTTCCACCGCATACTTATTGATCATGATCTCACTGGTTCTAAAGGAAGCTTTCAAGACGGTTTTGGTGCGGATGGTTTGACCGCCTATCGTCAGGGCCTGCTTTACCGTGGCCGTGCCGTCCAGGTTGCGAATGTATAATTCCCGTCCCATTATTTCCGGCGGGTTGGTAAAGGCGGCCAGCCAGCCGCAGGGTTGCAGTCCTATCTCCATGAGCATGGAAAAAGTCATGATCCCTGAAGGGTTTTCCTGCAAGTACCAGGCAGCGCGGGGAATATCGTATTCGCACCACACGGTGGGTTGATCCTGGGTGGAGCCGAACCGGGCCTGCAGGTCCACGACGCGGGTCATGAAATGAAAGGGCGGACCGGGCAGGCGCATGGGCCGCACTTCATGATCATAAGCTTCGTAATGCGGGCCAAAGGCCAGAGACGGACGGCCCAGGGCTGAATGCAGCAAAGCCGCATGGTCAAACACAAAGCCCTCAAACTCAGCGCAAGGCCGCTGTTGTTGGTCCTGAGCTTCTTCCAGGAGCTCGGGCATGGAGGTCAGCGGCCAATCAGGCACCAGGCGCAAGGTCATGTGTTCACACAGGAAAGCCTTGACGCCGTCCACCGTGCACAGCATATGAGCACGCAATATGGGCAAGGGCCCTGCAATAAGCTCTTCCACAAACAGTTCGTACGTCATCTGTTTTGAGCTGGGTGTTACCTGGCCGCGGCAGATGAATTTAAAGGTTTCCCCCGATGCCGGTTCGAAACGCCATCCGTCCCTGGAAATGGTCAGGCCTGCGGCCGTCATATAAAACGACATCATTTGAAGTCCGGCTTCCGCCATCAATGTGCCGGGCATGCAGGGATCATTTTTAAAGTGGCATTTAAAATACCAAGCTTCAGGATCAAGGGGACTTTCAGCGCGTAAGTAGCCGCGCTTGGCCGGACCGCCGACCAGGTCAAGAGTTGTCACCGCGCCGATAAAATTCATGGAGCCCGCCTGGCTGCGTGGCGTTCGCGTATGGGGGACGGTACCAAGTAAGGCCTCTCCAAAACAGGCCACCATATCCCCCTCGGTATAGGCCTGCACCTCCTGGTTACTGAACGCGCGCTTGGAGGTATGCCGTTCGGACAACTCCAGCTTGGCTTGCGGATCATAGGGCGCCTGGGCCGGATCCCAGAGGGCACCACCCGAAGCCTCCAGTTCTTCAGCCGTGAAAAATCCGGCCTGGCCGTGGCGCACGGATAGACGGCGTTCCCCATTGATCCAGCAGTCGTTTTCAAAAAAGAACAGGCGCACGGCGCCCTGCCGGGCATAGCCGGTAATGGTGATGTGATAACGCAACACATCCCCCGGCTTGGGCAGTTCTCCATAATAGGTGAGCTCGCAGCCCAGCAAACGATAGGCGCGCTCCCCCTGGTTGATAAAATCAGCACCGAGCCAGGAAATTAAAAATAAATCAGCCTGCCCGGATTCCACAAATAGTCCGGCCGGCATGCGGCCATGATGCAGGTACCAACTGTCCGTCTGAACTTCCGCCTCGGTCCATATGGCGCCTTTGCTTTGGCTTCCGGCTTCCCCCTCAAGGGCAATGATGCGGTCCACCAGCAACAGCGGCGGCTCCGGCAGGCGAATCTGCACCGCATAGGCGCTCTGCTTTTCAAACAAGGGCCCAAAAATTTCGGCTAGGTTGCCCGAACTGTGAATCAACAGGGCCTGGCGGTCATAAAGAGGTGTTTTGGGGCTAGTCTCTTGGGCGGTCATGGCTTGGACTGAATCAACCTGCTGTCTGTCCGTGGTTGGCGGCTCTACCGAGATCAAAGAGGATTGAGGCCGATCCTTGTTTGCCAACGGGTTGGGTTCAAGGCCAACAGGGGCGGTCCCAGCCACAGGAGCCCATAGTTTTTCCAACACCTGCAATGTGGCCTGAAATCCTTCAGCCTGTCTGGCCATATAAGCCTGATGGGCCTGAAGAAGCTGGTCATGCCAATGTCTGACTGATTGTTCCCGGGAAACATTACGGTCATGGCCGGTCATGACGGTCTTGGCAGGAAGCGGTTCGGAAATGGTCTGTTCCTTTGGTCCCATGATTTCCTGCTCCATGACCCCCGCCAGTACAGGCGCCGGAAGCAAGCGCTTGATCCGGACTTCAGGTTCAACAGATGGAGCACACCTCAGGGTGATCGTTGGTTTGTGCAACTTGAAGGCGATCTGCCGGGATTGGCCGTTTGTTTGGTCTACGGTCCTGCCCAGCAAGGCCTGGGGCCAGCTAAAGTCCACCCCGGCGCACCACAATTCACAACTGGTGCGATGGAGCTGATGCAAGGCATCCTGGCCGGTTTTGTCCCACGACAAAGCCAGGTGAGGCTTGCCTTTTAGTATATACGCGATGGAGGAAGCCAGTGTATTCCTTGGCCCATGCTCCACAAAAATTCTGATGCCGTCTTCCCAGGCCTGCCGGATCAGCTTGGGAAAATCAATGGTGCCCACAGCCTGGCCGGTGAGGGCTTCGGCAATACGCCCGGGTGTGGGCGTATAAGCGCGTCCAAAATAAGCGGAATAAATTCTGACCCCTTGCACCTGATTCAAAGGCCGCGTATGAAGATCACGCCAGGCCTGGCTAAACGCCTGTACCGGCGGGCAATGAATGGCAAATTGATTGTCCACCAATACCGCCCGGTCCTTGCCTAGGGCTTCCACCACCTGCCTGCAAGCCTGTGCCTCACCGCCGATCATGCAGTCCTGGTCGGTGTAGACAATGGTCAGGTAAACCAAAGGCTGCTGCCGCAGGGCTTCTTCCACCAGCGTCCGATTGACCAGCAAACGCCAGTTCTCCCAGTGAACCGGTTGTTGCGCCGGCCATTGCCAGAATCTGGCCACAGCCTCAAACGTGCCTCCCAGCGCCCGCGTATAGGCAGTGCTTTGTTCCACATCCTGCAGCAGCAAATCCATATCCTGCCACAGTTCAAAAGCCAACAACGCATTGGTCTCACCGGCCGATAAGCCAATGGCAGCCTGGGGCTTGAGGCCCAGCACATTTTTGCTCCACTGCGTATGCAGCTGTGCCATGACCGTGGTGCCGATGAGCTGATAAAAAGGCTGCTGAAAGTCATCGGCCCAGGCAGCCGCGATCCAACGTCCTGTTTTTTCCGGTTGGCGAAGCTTGTTTCCCAAACTGCCGGCCAATTGGGGATAGGCTTCCCACAGCCCGCGGCCCACCTGTGGATAGGCCGCGGCAGCGCCGGTGTAAACAAACGCCATTTCACCGCTCACAGGGCTGCTGCCAAAAGCAAACCCTTCCGGCTGCCAGCCTTCAGCCGGTTGGCCCTGGTGCAGGCGCTGCAGGATTTTTTGCCTGAGCGGTTCCTGGTCCTCGTTCACGGCAAAAAAAGCCACCCGGCACGGCCCATCATGACCAATTTTGTTTTCCTCAAGCGCTTTGACCAACCCCCGGTAATCAGCCGCCGCATAAGTAAAGACCTTTGGCAGCGTGCGCATGCCCGCCAGTTGCGGCAAAGGCGTCATCTCATGGCGCACCACGGTGGTGACACTGCTGCCAAGAAAGGATTGGTTTTTGATCACCACGTCCGCTGTCCTGGCCAGGGCCTGCTCCGGCCCGCCCGGCCGTTGATCAGGAGCGGGATGGCGGCGTTGCCGTGCCAGCACTAATCCCGCGGCAACATCCAACAAGCCTGAAGCTGCATGACTGTAACCCAAGATTTTTTGAACCGGACTTTTCTTTTGGCTGTTCTCAAGAGTTAAAAAAGGGCTTCCCGAAGCGTGCTCCTCCAGCGTAGCCAGGATGGCATCGCCATCGGCCAGGGCATCCTCTTTGTTTTTAAGAATCATCACCACGCCGGCGTCCATGCTTTCCTGATCGGAGGTCAGCAGTCCCAGGGCCTGTGCGGCCCGGTCATGGACTCTTTCCCTGGAAAAATCCACGGCACCCACCACGGCGGCGCGCAGCTCGCCTTTGCGGATGGCCCGGGTCGCCAAAGCCAAGGCATGGTCGCCGGATAATTCTTCGCAGCTCACGGTCAGCCCCGGGCCGGACAAATCATACTGATGATTAAGGCGATTGGCCGGGATATTGGGCATGGTGCCCAGCAACCCGGCGGCCGTCAACTCAGAGCCGATATCGTCATCCTGCTTGCCAACAGCACTTCCCCACTCTTCCAGCAGGATTTTCAGGCGCCACTTCAAGGCAAAACGATTGATCTCGGCGTCAATGCCCATGCCGATATAGACGCCCGTGGCTTCGCCGTCAAGATGGACTACAGGCTGAAGGGCCAGGCGCGTCAACTCCAATAGGAGCAGTTGCTGGCCCAGGGCCTGCTCCAGATCCTTGGGCGGGAACACCAGCTCCTTTGGCGACATGCTGATGGTCTCCATATCATCCCCGGCCGGGGGCGTTCCGGTCAGCAACAAATCTAAAAAATCCGAGGTGTTCCGGAACTGGCGGCCGCGCATGGCCAGCCCCACCACGGCCACGCGTTTGGAAGCAGGTGTTGATTGGGAACGCCGCGATGATGCTTTGGACTTATCATAGTGTTCCACGATCACATGGGCATTGTTGCCTCCAAAACCAAAATTGCTGACACAAGCGAGCCTGCTCTTGGGCCCTGAAGGCCAAGGTTTTGGTTTTTCCAACACTTGAAAATTCGAAGTCTTCAGGACGGGCATCAAGGGAAAAGCATTGGGTGTGGCTGGAAGCGCTTCCCTGGCCATGGCCTCCAAAACCTTGATCAATCCGGCCAAACCCGAGGCTGTAACCAAATGGCCGACATTGGCTTTCAAGGATCCGATGGTCAAAGGCATGTCCGCGCCAAACACACGCTGCATGCTTTGGATCTCGGTTTGATCACCGCTGGCCGTGCCCGTGGCATGGCATTCCACATAGGCAATGGCGCCGGGCGATACTTCGGCCTGGCTGAAAGCGGCCTGCATGCAGCGCACCTGTCCGGCACTGGCCGGTTGAAGAAAACCAGCGGAGCGCCCGTCATTGCACAAGCCAATGCCCTTGATGACACCCAGGATGTTGTCCTGATCCTTGAGGGCATCATCAAGCCGCTTGAGCACCACGCAGGCGGCGCCATTGGCAGGCACCAACCCGTCCGCCGCTTCATGAAAAGGCCGGCTTTGGCCACTGGTGCTGATGGCGTGTACGGACACAAAGCCTGCATGCAGAAAAAAAGATTCCACGCCATTGATGCCTGCGGCCAGCATCATTTTGGCACGGCCGCTTTGCAATCGGTCACAGGCAAACTTCAAGGCATACAGACTGGAGGCACAGGCCGCGTCCAGCGCTACGGCTTCCAAGCCCAGATGAAAAGCCTGCCGGATCAACAAAGCCGGGCCCCCGGACATAAAACGGTTCAACGGATGAATTTTGGAAGCCGTTGGGGAAGGGTTGGGAAAGAACGCTTCCCGGTAGGTTTCTTCAAAATAGCGGCGAAAGGCCACGGAAGGATAGGATAGGTTGCCCAAATACAAGCCCGTGTGGCTCAGGTATTTTTGATTGTGCTCTCCTGCCGAAGTCAAGGCTTGGCGCACTGCATACAAGGACCACTGAAAAAGAGGATCGAGGGATGCCGCGAGTTCCGGCGGTACGCCGTACGCCTCCGGATGGAAGTGGGTTTCAAAACCACGGATATAACCGCCTTGGCGGGTGCCCAGAACCTG
The DNA here is from genome assembly GCA_964454395.1 of uncultured bacterium. Lineage (GTDB taxonomy): Bacteria > Oederibacteriota > JAAXVQ01 > JAAXVQ01 > JAUVAV01 > CAVQBK01. Next base: position 8,125 of record CAYVTN010000058.1, read on the forward strand.
CTGCCAAGGGGTATTGTCGGGAAAGTTTACGGCCGGCCATTCTCCTTCGGCAACTTCCGTAAGGTTTACCCGGCCTTGCGCCACGGTGTTCCACAAGTCTTCAGGACTAAAGCATCCCGGCAATACACATCCCTGGCCAATGATGGCAATGGGCTCCATGGGGCTCACACTTTCAGCCCTACTTTCTTGTGGTAGGCAAAAAACCGGATATGGTCCATCATGGCCATCAGGCTGCCATCAGGCCGGCAGTAAGCAATGGACAGGTCGCCTTGCTGTTCGCCGGCCTGATGAATGCGCACTTCACAACGGCAGGTATCCCACAGTTGTTGCGGGCCATAAAATTGGAGCCGCTCAAAACCAAGGGGCAGTTGCAACACGCCGGTATGATGATGGAGAACCAATGACCCCACTTGCAGACCGCCATCCAGCATGGCCACCGGCGTCTGCCAGGGGCCCGGGTCCGGAAGCGGTTGTTCCTGTTTTAAGAGAGCCGTGGCACCGGCCGGCCCCACATCCACAAGTTTTTGAATAACCTGGAAGCCAGGGCCATGAAACAGTTTGTCTCCATAAAGGTTGCCCGCCGGAAAGGACCATGGGTTCAATTCCTGCAGGCAGTTGTACGTTGGCGCCGGCGGTGTATGCTTATCCATCTGCAAGGCCAGTTCATAAACGCGCCGCTGGCTTTGATCTTCCAATGCAAAACGCAAGGCTCCTGCTGCATCAGGCTGCTGCTGACAGATCAGGCGAATCCATGCGCCCTGGGTTTGAAAATGATCCGGCCGCAAACCCTTGAGCACCTTCAACTGTTCCACACTGATCAGGGCCTGACCCGGCTGAAGGCTGGCTGCTGCCCGGGCGCACCATTCCACCACCAGCATCATGGGCACCACAGGCCTCTGGTTAATGACATGATCCAAAAGAAGCGGCTGGTGCTCTGCCTGGAGCCAAACCGACCAGGCAGCTTGATGTTGAGCAGCGCGTTTTTTCCACGAGCCCATGGCTGCGCCGATCATCACTTCCACGGCTTGCGGATCAGGATCACTCAATTCCTCCACAAAAGCCCGGGCCCCGCTCTCCAGGGGTATCAAGGCCAGACCCTGCTTTTGAAAATGCGCCTGGAGCGCGGGCGATACCATGCCGCCTTCCCAGGGGCCCCAGTCAAGGGCTTTCACCACGCATTGGTCCTTGCGCCTTGCTTTTTCCAATTGGCACAGCGCATTGAGGACCCGGTTGGCCATGGCATAATCCACCTGGCCTGCATTGCCCCACCGTCCGGCAATGGACGTAAAACAACAGAGATGGCTCAACTCATCGTCCTTGACGGCTTCCAGCAAATGACGCCACCCGGTTACTTTGGTATCAAAAACGCGGTCAAATTGCTCGTCACTTTTATCGGCAATGGTCTTGTCCGCCACCACGCCGGCGGCGTGAATCACCGCGTTGATGGCGCCCCATTGGGTTCTGACGGCCTTGAGGCAAGCGGCGACCTCCGCCCGGTTTCTGATGTCCACTTGATAATAAGCTGCCTCTACGCCCAAAGCGCGCAGGGTCGCCAGCGTTTGCTGAACCTCGCGGTTGGCCAGCACAGCCCTGGTTGCTTTTTCCAATTCCAGCGCAGACCAGGCCGCACCGGTTTCTTTTGGCCGCTGAGCCAAGGCCTGTTTCAACGCTGCTTCAGTGGTGCACTCCGAGATAAACGCCGGCTCTTCCCGCAAGGCTGTTCTTCCCAAAAGCGCCATGCGCACCTTGACTTCTTTGGCCAACGCCAACAGGCAGGCCGCCGTCACGCCTCTGGCGCCGCCGCTGACCACCACCACATCCTTGTCCTTGAGCGACCGTGGCTGGGCGGACTTTCCAGCCGGTACGGCGGCTTCCACCACCCGCTGTTGTACGCCGTCCCAGCGCGCCTCCAACGCCGGACCGCCTTCCAGCAATTCCTGAAACAGGCACTGCGCTGCGGCACCGGGCTCCAGTGCTTGCAGGTTAAGGCCAATGCTTTTTAACGCTGCATCCGGCCATTCCCAGGCTGCCGTGGCTGCCAGGGCCCCCAGGCCTTGAAGGACCGCTTGGCCCGGACCAGGCTGGGTGTCATGAACCACCACCAGCAGTCTGGGTGAAGAGGCCTTGACCATTTGCCTGGCCAATTGAAAAGCCTCCTTGTTGAGGCTGCCGGCCTCGGCTATGGGATCAGGGCTTTCAAGCTGGTTAAGGCCTTTTAAATAAATTACGGCGTCCGCTTCCAAAGGCGGTTTAGCCACCACCTGGGCATGCAGGCCCGCTCCGTCCAGAAGGCGTTGCAGGGCCGGAGCCACACCCCGGTTGTCGGCAACCAGCCAAAGAAATTGGCCCGGCTCCAGGTGGTCCAGCCCCAGGCCAACAGGCTTGGCCGCTTGGGTGATGATGATATACCTTTCCAGCACCACGTCGTGGTGATTGGCCGCAACCGGGGATTCGGATGATGCAACCGCCGGGGCTGAAGCTTGGACCACAGCCTTGCCGCCAATATAATCCAGGATTTGGCCTAATGTCCTCATGCCTGCCAGATCCTCCGGTGCGGCTGCATTCAAAGCCGGCAAAGCCGCCTGC
>CAYVTN010000059.1:0-10588 GCA_964454395.1 uncultured bacterium
ATGAACTGGTGGTGGCGGCCGACGAATTCCACAAATCCAGCGAGACCGGCTTACAGGGTTTTTTGGATCAAATCGCCTTGGTTTCCAATTTGGATGATGACCGTAAGAACAGCGACGAAGTCACCCTCATGACCTATCACTCCGCCAAAGGCCTGGAGTTCCCGTTGGTTTTCATGGCGGGCATGGAAGAAGGCTTGTTTCCTCACAGCAATGCCTTGCAGGAAGAGCAGGGCATTGCGGAAGAACGGCGCTTGTGCTATGTGGGCATTACCCGGGCCAGGGAACAGCTGGTCATGACCGGCACGACCATGCGTACCAATTTCGGAAACCGGATTTATAATACGGAGTCCAGATTTCTTCATGAAATTCCTGGTTATTTATTCATCGGCCAAAAACCACTACATCATCAGAAGGCCGACGCCCAGGCACGTGAAGCCGGGTTGTTTGCTTCAACAACGTCTACGGCCGATACCGCGCCTGAGGATAGGGTAACCTTGGATCACGATCCCGAAGAGGAGCAACTGCCCGTGGGCAGCCGGGTGCGTCATGCCAAATACGGCGCCGGCACGGTGGTGGGCAAGACCGGCACGGGCGATGATTTGAAGATAGAGGTGGCTTTTGTTAACTTCGGGCGGAAAAAAATGCTGGCCCGGTATGCGGCGTTGCAGGTGATGAGCATACCGCAGCGCTCCTAAGCGGAGACGCCAGGACCTTGGGATTGATCAAGCCCGGCAAAGGAGATCAAGGCATGAGCAAAAGCTTTGACATCAATATTATTACACTGGACCGGCCGGAGACCCTGCTGTGCATGTTGACGGGTTCTTTGGAATTAAGCTCCACCATGGAATTGGAAAACATTCTGAAAAAGCTAATCGTGACCAATCGTGAAAAAATTATATTTGATCTTGGCCAAGTGTCCTATATCAACAGTCAGGGCTTCAGCTCTTTTTTGGCCGTCCAAAAAAAATTAAGCGCCGGCAAGGGCGGGGTGGTGCTGGTGGCGGCCAACAAGCGTTTGCGGTATATTCTCGATCTTACCGGTTTTTATCAGGCTATACCTGTCTATGATAACCTGGAAGAAGCCTTGCAGAAAGATGTGCTTTTCCAGGCATGATCATCGGGTTTCACGGCCGCGAGGGTACCGGCCAGGGGTGTTCTGATGCTGTCATAACGGCAAAAAAACAGGGCGCCGCATGGGGCGTTCCTGCAAAATCCAATAAATTACGTAACTACTCAGGTCTCTTGCGTATCCAAGCTGGCCAAGCCGGAAGCGCACCTTGGGCCAATTTGCTTTTTCGGGCTTTTGACGCACCCAGCCGGGCGTCGGGGGTATAGCCCCTTGAGGGTCTCACCCATGCTGTCAAAAGGCTTTACGTAGCCCTCGGGCTTCAGATGTGCTGCGAGCGTCTCATGACCTGTTTTTAGCCCGAAAAAGAAAATTGACCCAAGGTGTGCTATCTACGCTCAATATGTTCGAAATGACCTAAGTCGTTACTCAATTATTCAAATTTGCCAAAATCGAATAAATTATTAAGGGCAGGCCTTTGGGGCTGCCCCATGTGACTTCACCAAGGAGCATCATGATGAGCAGTGCAGTTATCCTGGCCATGGATCTAGGCACCACCGGCAACCGGGTGGTGGCTTTTGCCAAAAGTGGTGAAGTCATTGCCCAACAGTATTATGAATTCAAACAGCATTATCCCAAACCCGGGTGGGTGGAACACGATCCCCAGGAGATTAAGGACACAGCCCTGAAGGCGCTTCGTGAAGTGCTGCAAGCGCTAAACGGACGCGAAGTGGCAGGCCTGGGCATGACCAACCAGCGCGAAACCACGGTGATCTGGGACAGGCATACCGGGGCACCCATCTATCCTGCCATTGTTTGGCAATGCCGCCGTACGGAAGACTTGTGCCGGGCCTTGGAACCGCACCGCACCTTGTTCAAACAAAAAACCGGACTGTTTTTAGATCCTTATTTTTCAGGCACTAAAATCAAATGGATTTTGGACCATGTTCCCGGCGCCCGCCAAAAAGCCAGGCAAGGGGAGCTGGCCTTCGGCACCATCGATAGCTGGCTCCTATGGCATTTAACCGGCGGCCGGGTGCACGCTACGGAAGCGAGTAATGCTTCGCGCACCCTCATTTTTAACATCCATGACTGTCGTTTCGATCCGGAGCTGCTGGCCCTGCTCGATATCCCGGAACAACTCTTGCCGCAAGTCCTTCCCTCGAATGCTTGTTTTGGCCATACTGATCCCAATGTGGCCGGCCGGCGTCTGCCGATCCATGCCATTTTGGGAGATCAACAATCCTCCCTTTATGCCCATAGCGGTGAAACGCAAGGCAAGGTTAAAAACACGTATGGCACGGGGCTGTTCGTGGTGACCAATACCGGCCCGCAGGCCGTGGCCCATGAACGGTTGGTGACCACGGTGGCCTGGAAACTGCAGGACCGGGCGACCTATGCCCTGGAAGGGAGTATTTTTATGGGCGGCGCCATTATGCAATGGGCCAGGGATAATCTGCATTTGCTGACTCATGCCGGACAATCGGAAACGCTGGCTGCAAGTCTTCCCGATAATCAGGATGTTTACCTGGTGCCGGCCTTTCAGGGGTTGGGCGCGCCCTATTGGCAATCCGATGCCAGGGCGCTGCTGGTGGGACTTTCCCGAAAGTCGGACACCGCCGTCGTGGTGCGCGCCGCTTTGGAAGCCATGGCCTATCAGACCAAAGATGTGGTTAACGTAATGGCCGACCATTTGCCCTTTGCACTCAGCGCGCTGCATGTGGACGGCGGCGCCTGCGCCAACAATTTCCTCATGCAATTCCAGGCCGACCTATTAGGCTTGCCGGTGATCCGGCCAAAAGTGATAGAGGTTACCGCTTTGGGGGTGGCCGGTCTTGCCGGCCAGGCATTGCATTTCTGGTCCCGCGGGGAATTCGAAACGACCTTAATGGCTCCTGACCGCCTTTTTAAGCCGCAAATGGACAGCCGGCAAGCCCGGACTTATTATGGGCGCTGGCAGGAAGCCGTGCGCCTGGCTTTGTCCTGGGCTTCGTCAACCAGGTGACCGGCGCCCTGTGCAAAGCGGGCTAAAATAAAGTTGCCTTTTCAAGGGTGCTTTTTTTATAATTTGAACCTTGTTCCCGGCGGCAACGTTGATGCCAGGGGCACAAAGAAACGTACGGACATCACCAGTAAAAGCGCGTGCCTGGCAACCGGCCGTCAGCGTTATAGGCAGTCCTCATTTTGAAAGTCCCAGGTTGTCAGCAGTCTTGCGGATACGAACATGACCAGCATCAAGGCACACTCTTTCCGGGACCGGATGGGCGCTCGGCGTCTCATGAGATCCGTAAAATGGAGTTTCATTCATACGGCGTTTGTAAAGTTCGAACAGCGTAAAGGGGCAGAAATGGACATCCAGAACAAAATCGATGAATGCCTGGCCAGCTACCAGAGCCTGTGCCGGATTATAGATCAACAATTCGAACTGGCCTTAAAATCCTATGGCTGGCAGATGAATTGCCGTAAGGGGTGCGACCAGTGTTGCACCCTGACAAGCGTCATGCCGCTCGAGGCTCATGCTATAAAAAATTATCTGACCCAACAAAGTTGGCCGTGGCGTGAACAAATTGCGGCGGGCGGGGATAAACAATGCATTTTTCTGCACCGTCATGAATGTCTCATTTATCCTGTCAGGCCCCTGATTTGCCGCAGCCATGGCTTGTTCCTGCGCATGGATCCCAATACCATCGTACCCAGTTGTTCCCGTAACTTCAACACCGGCCAGGGACAGTTGGAACACCGCATGCTTTTTGACAATCAGTGGGCCACCTTGCAGTTGGCCAAACTCAATCTGGCCTTTACTGTGCTGCGCAACGAGAGCGACCAGGCGGAACGCCGGGTGGCGCTGTCGGAAATCAAAGACAGCATAACCTCCAGCCCTATGGCCCGGGACCAAGCCGCTGGCTAATGATCGCAGCCTTCGCGTCATCTTATTCGATCCATGGTTTTGTCAAGTCCGTCCGGAATGAAAGCCGGCGGCAGGTTCAACATGTTCGAAAAAGAAAGGCAGGTTGGAAATGAAAAAGCTCGATTCTTTGTGGAAAAAAGGGAAGGACTTTTTAGGTGTGCCGATTCCCATCATCAGCGGCGGGATGACCTGGGTCAGTAATTTTGCCCTGGTCAAGGCCGTCAGTGACCACGGTGCTTTCCCGGTGCTGGCCGGCGGCAACATGCCTCCTGAGCTTTTTGAAAAAGAAGTGGATCAATGCGTGGCCCGATTAAACCGGCCTTTTGCCGTGAATCTGATCACCATCGCCCCCAATTACCGGGTTCACCGGGAGATCTTAAAGACCAAAAAGGTGCCTTTTGTAGTATTCGCCGGAAATTTTCCCCGCATCAATGCTGTTCGGGAAATGAAAGCCGCAGGGAAACAGACCATGGCTTTTGCCTCCACCGGATCAATTGCAGAACAGATGGTGCGCTTCGGCATTGATGCTTTGATCCTGGAAGGTTCGGAAGCAGGCGGGCACATCGGCCATGTTTCCCTGACCATCCTGCTGCAACAGGTGCTGTTTGAGTACCGCCACCTGCCGGTTTTTGTGGCCGGCGGTATTGCCGGCGGCAAAATGATGGCCCATATGCTGCTGATGGGCGCCGCCGGCGTTCAAATGGGCACCCGTTTCGTGATGACCGAAGAGTGCACGGCTCATTCCAATTTTAAGCAAGCCTTCATCAAAGCCCGAGCCCGGGAAGCGGTGGCCACCCCCCAATACGATTCCCGTTTGCCCGTGGTGGCGGTACGGGCCATCAACAACAAAGGCATGGAAAACTTTGGTAAATTGCAATTGGATTTGATTCAACGCATGGAGCGCCATGAGATTACAAGGGAACAGGCCCAATTTGAAGTGGAACATTACTGGATCGGATCGCTGCGCAAGGCGGTGGAGGAAGGGGATGTGGATTACGGATCATTGATGGCCGGCCAAAGCGTGGGCCTCATGCACGATATCCGGCCCATGAAAACCGTGGTGGAAGAAATCGTCCACGAAGCGGAAGAAGAATTGAATTGGGTGGCCGGGCGCCTCTCCTAACCTGGTACCGGGCAGGCCGGGTTAAAGCCGGCAAACAGTATCGAAGCGGGCAGAGCCGGAGTAAAGACAGGAGCACATGTATCCCTAATCCCCTATGGTACGTCATGTTGTCTCCTGGGCGCGTGTAGGTGGCCCTACACTGGGTTAGGTGCAACGGCATTTGATTTACCGCTTACAGCAAGACCCGTAAGCGGGATGGAAAAAACAACGGAAGCACATCCCAGGCTTGCTTAAGGGAATTCGCTTGTGCTATAGTGAATCGTTTTTTAAGTGAACAAAGGAGAACGTTATGCCGGAGATTACCCAGGCGACTGTAGAAAAAATAGCCCGCTTGGCCAACATTAAACTCAACGACGGAGAAGCGGACCGGTATGCCCGCCAGTTGGAGCATGTGCTGGATTATATTCATCAACTGAACCAACTTGATACCAAGGGCATACCCCAAACCGCACACGCCCTGCCCCTTAAAAATGTCTGGCGGACGGACAGCGTCAAGCCGGGTCTTACCCAGCCCGAAGCATTGGCCCAGGCGCCGGAAGCACAACAAGGCTGTTTTCGCGTACCGAGAATTATGGAATGAGTTCATCATGATGGCATCGCAGGACACCTCCATAGCCATAGCACAAGCAGTCAAGCGGCGGGAACGATCCGCCGAGGAAGTCTGCCGTGAGACTTTGGGACGCATTGAAGCCGTGGATCCCAACGTTCAGGCTTTTCTGGCGGTGAACCCCCAACAAGCCCTGGAGGACGCCCGCCGGGTGGATGCTGCCATCGCCCAAGGTGAATCGGTTGGCGCCTTGGCCGGCGTGCCCATTGCCCTCAAGGACAACTTATGCACTAAAACCCTGCCGACCACCTGTGCTTCAAAAATGTTGGCAGGCTGGCAGCCGCCGTACAATGCCGCGGTGGTGGAACGGTTGACAGCCAGCGGTGCCGTGGTGGTGGGCAAAGTCAATATGGATGAGTTTGCCATGGGATCATCCTGTGAAAATTCAGCATTTAAAACCACCAACAATCCCTGGAATCCGCAGGCTGTCACCGGCGGTTCTTCGGGCGGATCGGCTGCGGCTGTGGCTGCGGGTATGGTCTCCCTGGCATTGGGCTCCGATACCGGCGGCTCCATCCGCCAGCCGGCTGCCTTTTGCGGCGTGCTGGGGCTGAAACCAACCTATGGCAGGGTCTCCCGTTATGGCTTGGTGGCCTTTGCCAGCTCTCTTGACCAGATCGGGCCTTTTGCCCGTACTCCGGAAGAATTGGCCCAGCTCTTGTCGGTTATTGCCGGCCATGATCCCCGGGACAGCACCAGTGCCCGCTTGGAGGTGCCCGATTATAGCACCGCTTTGGGTAATACCCTGAAAGGATTGAAGATCGGCCTGCCCAAGGAATATGAAGGTGAAGGCATTCAAGACGATGTTCGCAAGGCCATCAATCAGGCCCGGCAGGTACTGGTGGAGCAAGGCGCCCAACTGGTGGAGGTCAGCCTGCCCCACACCGAGTATTGTCTGTCCACCTACTATTTGATCGCCACTGCCGAGGCGTCTTCCAATTTGGCCCGTTATGACGGCGTGCAATATGGGCTACGCATGGAGGCGGAACCACTCAATGCCATGGTGCAGACCACCCGCGCCCAGGGGTTTGGCGCAGAGGTGAAACGGCGCATCATGCTGGGCACCTATGCCTTGTCCGCCGGTTATTATGATGCCTATTATAAAAAGGCCCTGCAAGTGCGCACGCTTATCCAACGGGATTTTAATCAGGCCTTCCGGCATTGTGATGTGCTGCTGACCCCCACTTCGCCCACGGTGGCGTTTAAGCAAGGGGAAAAAATGGATGATCCCTTGACCATGTATTTATCCGATATTTTTACCACTTCCGTTAATTTGGCGGGGCTGCCGGGCCTGAACGTACCTTGCGGCTTCAACCCGCAAGGCTTACCCATTGGGATGCAACTCATCGGCCAAGCTTTTGATGAAAGCACTTTACTTAAGGTGGCCCATGTTTACCAACAGCACACCAGCTGGCATACACAAACACCAACGTTATCAATAGGAGGGAAGTAGGATGATCTGCAATAAGTGTAAAAATCAAAAGAAATTTCAAGCCGTGGTGACCTATTATGAACCGGTGGAAATATGGGAATTTAATGAAGACGGTTCCATGGCGCGCTTTAATCAGCCCGAGACCGGGGATCTGGAAATCAAGTTGTCCTGTCCTGTGTGCAATTCGGACGATGTGGACACACAAGGCTATAATATTCAGTCTTTTGTGGAAAGTCCGCTGACCCGTCTGAACGGTGATCAATGGGACGCCAAGATCGAGGAAGTTGAAAAAGATCAATAAAGTACCTCAACTTTGGCAAATTTGCCAAAGTTGAGTAAGGCACCCTGTCATGATTGGCAGGAATGAAGAAACATCCTGCGGTTATGGCCGCGTATCCCCACGGATAGCCGGCGGGCGTTATGATTAAGTAAGTTTGCACTGCCGGGATCGAGGGGGACCCGGCGCGGGCCGGCAGCCTTTGCGTGCCCGGGCCGGCGAAAAGGTCGTGTGATCAAACTGAGGACGGTTATACATGCAACAAGAGTATGAAATTGTGGTGGGTTTGGAAGTTCATGTTGAATTGTTAACCAAGTCTAAAATATTTTGCACCTGCCCCACTACCTTTGGCGCTGAACCCAACACCCAAGTTTGTCCCACCTGTTTGGGCTTGCCGGGCACGCTCCCGGTGCTCAACCGGGAAGTGCTGCACTTGGCGCTGAAGGCCGGCTTGGCCTTGAATTGCACCATTGCCCGGGAGTCCAAGTTTGACAGGAAAAATTATTTTTATCCCGACCTTCCCAAAGCTTACCAAATATCCCAGTTTGACATGCCCATTGCCACTGCCGGTCATTTAACCATTACGGTCAACGAGACTTCCAAAACCATCGGGCTTACCCGCATCCACATGGAAGAAGATGCAGGCAAGTTGGTGCACTTGGGAGGCACGGGGCAGATCGGCGATGCCGTCGGCTCCCTGGTGGATTACAACCGCGCCGGCGTGCCCCTGATCGAGATTGTCAGTGAACCTGATCTCCGTTCCGGGGAAGAGGCTTACGCCTACCTGACGGCCTTAAAAGAAATATTGCAATATACCGCCATCTCCGACTGTAATATGGAAGAAGGCAGTCTGCGTTGCGATGCCAACATATCGGTGCGTCCGTCCGGCCAAACCGGGCTGGGCACCAAAACGGAAATTAAAAACATGAACTCCTTCAAGAACGTGCGTGCGGCCATTGACTACGAAGGCGGTCGGCAAATCAAGGTGCTTCGCGACGGCGGGGCCATCCGGCAGGAGACCCGCTTGTGGGATCCTGACAAGGCCGTGACCGTACCCATGCGCAGCAAGGAAGAAGCCCATGATTACCGGTATTTCCCCGAACCCGACCTTCCCTTGATTGAAGTAAGCGATGCCATGTTGAACCAGGCCAAGCTTGAGCTGCCTGAGTTGCCCCGGGCCAAACGGACGCGGTTCATGACCGACTATGGCCTGAGCGCTTATGATGCCGGGGTGTTGGCATCCACCCGGGTCCTGGCGGATTATTTTGAAGAAGCTCTGGCTGCGGGCAGCCCGCCCAAAGCGGTAAGCAATTGGCTGACCGTGGAATTGCTGGGCAGGCTTAATGCGGAAGGCAAAGGCATTGCGGAAGCCCCCTTAAAACCGAAGCAACTGGCCGAATTGGTGGATCACGTTGAAAAAGGCACCATCTCCGGAAAAATAGGCAAACAGGTTTTTACGGAAATGTTGGCCACCGGTGAAGATGCGGGGACGATCATTGCCCGGCATGGCCTGGTGCAAATTTCCGATCCGGAAACCCTGGCCAAAATAATTGATGGCGTGATGGCTGCCCAAAGCGACGCTGTGAACGAGTACCGCGCCGGCAAGGACCAGGCCCTGGGATTTTTGGTGGGCCAGGTCATGAAGGCCTCACGGGGACAGGCCAATCCCAAATTGGTTAATCAATTGCTGAGGAAAAAAATGGCTGGAACCGGAACGGATCATGAAAAGCAGTAACAGTGGAGGGGCGGGAATCTTGGCAATGACAGCAACACAGCAAAGAATCAAGGTGGGAGACCGGCTGGAGCTGGACGTGTACGCCTTGGCTTATGGCGGGGAAGGGATTGCCAAACATGAGGGCCTGGTGGTGTTTGTGCCCGAAGCCCTGCCGGGAGACAAGGTTCTGGTGACCATTCTTCAGATTAAAAAACGTTTTGCCCGCGGCGAACTGCTGGAAATCATTACTCCTTCCGGTAAACGCACCGGGCCCTTTTGCAGCAAGGCCGGGACGTGCGGCGGCTGCACCTGGCAGCATTTCAATTACCCGGAACAGCTAAAAGCCAAGCAGGCCTTTGTGGAAAATGCGCTTCAGCATGTGGGTCATCTCAAAGGGGTGCATGTGCTGCCGGTGATCAAGGCCGCGCCCATCCAGGGATACCGCCATAAAATCCAGATCCCCTTTCAACAGCTTGACGGCCATTTGGCCGCCGGGTTTTATACCAAGAAAACCCACCAGGTGATACCCATTGAGGAATGCCCCGTGCAACCGGGACTGGGCAATAAAATTTTCAAGGCCTTCCTGGCCCTGGCCCGGCAATACGGTTATACCGGTTATAATGAAACCACTCATAGCGGCCAGCTGCGCCATCTGGTCATCCGGATCAACAAACAGGTCAAGGAAGCTTCGGTGGTGGTGGTGACCCAGGAACGGGAGCTGCCCCGGCTGCAGGAACTGGCCCAGACCCTGCATCAATCCATTCCCGAGATCAGCGGGGTGATTCAAAACGTCAATCAGGCTCAGACTAATGTCATCCTGGGACCTTATTACAAAACCTTGGTGGGCCGCCCTTATCTGTATGAAGAGATACGCGGGCTCAAGTACCGCATCTCGGTGGAGTCCTTTTTTCAGGTCAATCCCCATCAATTGGATCATTTGGCGCAAGTGGTGCTCGGCTATACAGCTTTGAACGGCCATGAAAAAGTGGTGGATTTGTATTGCGGCGTGGGTTTTTTCACCCTGGAGGCGGCCAGAAAAGCCCGCATGGTGTACGGCATTGAAAACGTGGCCTCTGCCATCGAAGATGCTCAGGCCAATAAACATCTTAATCAATTTGCCAATGTGGAATTCAAATGCCAGGATGCCACCGAAGGGGTGGAAGCATTGATCACCAAAGGATTTGTGCCTGATGTGCTGATCCTCGATCCCCCCCGCCGGGGGTGTGATTCCCAACTGTTGAAAAAGATGATGGACTGGAAAACCAAGCGGCTGGTGTATATTTCCTGCAATCCGGTTTCTTTGGCCCGGGACTTGGCGCTGCTGACCAATGGGGGCTATCGTGTTCAGCAGGTTCAGCCTCTTGATCTGTTCCCGCATACCTACCATATTGAAAGCGTGGCCAGCTTGGTCAGAAATAAATAAAATACCCGACTTTTGCAAATTTGATTTTTCGGGCTTTT
>CAYVTN010000060.1:0-10548 GCA_964454395.1 uncultured bacterium
GTTTTGGCTTATGTGGAAGCCCTGCTGTCGGATCCTCAGGTATTGGCTCAGGTGCAAAAAAAATACCAATACCTGCTGGTGGATGAATATCAGGACACCAATCCCATCCAGGATCGGATTTTCAGGAAAATTATTGGCCGGACCGGCCGCCTGTTTGCCGTGGCTGATGATGATCAATCTATTTACGCTTTTCGCGGCGCGGACGTGCGCAATGCAACTCAATTTGAAAAGCGTTATAAAAATACGGTCCGGGAAACCCTTGCCGAGCATCGCCGCTCCACCCAAGCCTTGTTGAATGAAACCCAGTCTCTGATTAAGCATAATAAAATTCGCATACCCAAAGATCTGCACACCAAAAACAGCCAAGGCGAATTGCCCTGGCGCCTGGAGGCGGATGAAGCACAACTGCCGATGAAGGTGGCGCAGCTTTGTAAGGGCTTGAAAGACCGGGGAACCATAAAACAGTGGCAGGAGGTGGCCTTGCTTTTTAGGGGCATGAACAAACGGGTGCTCGACTATAAGGCGGCGTTTCAAAAATATGATATTCCTTTTTCCAATACCGGTGACCGGCAGTTTTTAAGCCGGCCGTTGATCAATTCCCTGGTGGGCCTTTTTGACATGATAAAAAATGACGCCCATGAAATTACCAGCCGTAAGCGCAAGCACAAGATCTTTTTCGAGACCATGGGCTGGACGGACAAAGAAGAAATTCTGGCGGTATTAAAACGATGGAATAATAATCTTCATGGCAAAGAGCCGGAATACGATTCTCTGATCGATCTCTTTTATGCAATCCTAAAAGAAACCGGAGCCATAGCCAAGCCGGAAGTACTGCCCGATCTGGGACGATTTTCTTCTTTGCTCGCCGAGGTAGAGTCCCAGATCGGTGGGCGGGATTTGGTCAAGCGCCTAGATTATTTTCTGAGACTGGTTAAAGCGTCCAACCGCAACATCGACGGCCCGGCCGTCCAGGAGCGTGAAGGCGTACAGGTTATGACGATCCACAAGTCCAAAGGGTTGGAGTTTCCGGTGGTAATCATTGCGGATGCATTGGATACTATTTTGCCTGCCCATTTCCCGCCTGATCCTAAAATAGAATTGCGCTGCCTCCTGGGCGGTAAAAGCGACTGCCCCGATGTGGACGAGGAAGAACGGCGCATCCTCTATGTTGGTATGACCCGGGCGGAAAATTTATGTATTCTGGCTACCACGCCTGACAATCCCTCCCGCTTTTTAAAAGAATTCAAAAGCATGGCCGCCCCGGAAAATGGCCAGGGGGTACTGGATTTGGGCAAAGCTTATGTAGCCAAGTCCCCAACGATCATGCCCATCCACGCGGCGCACAGTCACTTGTATAATTATCATTTTTGTCCCAAGCGTTACCTGCTGGAAAACCGCTATGGTTTTGCCGGTCGGGTCATTACTCCATTGCGGGCCGGCATGAGCCTGCATCGGGCCCTGGAAATTTTCCATCGTCTGAGATTGGAGGGGGAATCAGTTCCTCCTGATCGCAGAGAAAGAATATGGGAAAGGGCTTGGGTCGCTCCGGCTAAAAAGAAAGAAGCGGAAAAGGAACGGCAACAGTTGCTGGATATATTTGAACATTATGCCCAGGGTTTGGAAAACGATAAAACCATCAAGTTGCTGGAATTGGAACAACCTTTTTATATAGCAGAAGGCGATGGCGTGCTGACCGGAAAAATCGACCTGGTGCGCGAGCGCCATGGACAAATGGAAATTGTGGAGTTCAAATTCCACAACAATCCCATGCTGCCGGATTATCCTGTCAAGCAATTGGAACACTATAGCCTGGCTTATCCTGAGGATAAACCCAGCCTGGTGGTCCATTACTTACAAGAAGATAAAGAAAAAGCATATCCCTGCCGGGACAAGCTGGAAATCCGTGAAGAAATCAAAGAGACCTTTTCCAAAATCAGACAAGGGTACTTCGAGCCCCAGCCCGGTAAAAAGAAATGCCAAATCTGCCCGATGCAGCATGTCTGTGCTGACAGGGAGGGAGAAACGGGAATGAAGATGGTGGCATAGCGGGGAGATGATGTAAGCGGGTGCCAGCCACTAGCTATATGGTCACGGGCGCTTGCTTTCGGCCATTCATTTTCATAGGAAACTTTCCTTTTATATCTGGTACAATGACCTCTGCTTTACCTATAAAACCGTAACGAGTGTTTATGTCAAAACAGCACCTTCTGACCATCATCACCAAGCTGGAATTGGGCGGCGCTCAGCAAGTGGCGCTCAATACGCTGCGCCTGCTGCCCAAGGATCAATACCGCTGTTTTTTGATCAGCGGCCCGGGCGGCCTTTTGGATCAGCAAGCCCGGCAATTGGAAAACGTCGAGGTGCACCTGTGGCGCAGCTTCAAGCACCCCATCCGGCCCTGGTCTGACCTGATGACCTTGATCAAACTGGTAGGCTTCATGCGGCAAGAGCGCATTGACCTGGTGCATACGCACAGCTCCAAGGCGGGCCTGCTGGGCCGCTGGGCCGCCCGGTTGGCGGGTGTGCCCAGGATTATTCATACGGTCCACGGCTGGCCTTTTCATGATCAGCAACCCTTTTGGCTGCGTTGGCTTTATGTTTGGCTGGAGCGCCGGAGTGCGGCCATCACCCACCGGCTGGTTGCTGTTTCGCAAGCGACTAAGGAAAAAGGCTTGCACTACCGTATCGGCCGGGAAGATCAATACCGCGTGGTTTGGCCCGGGTCCGACCTCAAGGCCTTTGGCCCGGGGATTGTGGACGACCATCTGGCGCTGCGTGAACAACTGCATATCGAGGGCTATCCGCCCTTGGTGGGCATGATCGGCAATTTGAAGCCGCAAAAAGCACCAGTGGAATTCGTGCGGATGGCCGCTTTGGTGCATGAGCAGGTGCCGGAAGCGCGCTTTGTCCTGGCAGGCGACGGCCCGCTGAGAGCCAAGGTGGAAGCTGAGATCATCCGGTTAAAATTAGAGCAAATCATAAGTTTAACCGGATGGCGCCGCGATGTGGCGGAGCTCATGCGCGGTCTGAATGTGGTGGTGCTCACCTCCTTGTGGGAGGGCCTGCCCTGCGTGTTCGGCCAGGCCATGAAGACCGGCCTGCCCATTGTGGCCACTGATGTGGAAGGCGCCCGTGAAGCCGTTCAGGATGGGGAAACCGGGTTTTTGGTGCCCCCCAAAAATCCCGCGGCCATGGCGGAAAAGGTCATCCTGCTTTTAAAAGACCAGCCCTTGCGCATCCGCATGGGCCGGGCGGGCATGAAACAGGCCCAGGGCTTTGGCCTGGAGGCCATGATGGAAAAGATCGTGGCTATTTATGAGAACCGTTTCTAATTGGTTGCCGGCTTCATTTTACCGGCAAACGACGATTTAAATGGTAGGGCACAGGCAGTTCCCTACAGATTATTTATAACCCAGAGGTCAATCATGCTGGAACGAATCAAAGCTCTCCAAAAAGCTATTCGCGAAAGAGAAGCTCAAGCTTATTGGTGCCTGCAGGGCGCCAACCGCCGTTATCTCTGCGGATTTACGGGCAGCAATGGCTGGTTGCTGGTACCGGCCCGGGGCCAAGCCTTGCTGCTCACCGACGGCCGGTATACCGAGCAGGCCAGGCAGGAATGCCCGGCCATTGCCATTATGGTCAGGACCGAACCGCTCCATAAGACCATGGCGGCCTGGCTTATGGAAAAAGGGATCAAGCGTCTGGTGGTGGAGGACGAAGACGTCAGCCTGAGTACCTGGGCAAAACTGAAAAAAGCTGCGCCCGGGCTCAAAGCCATGCCCAGCCAAGGTCTGGTGGAAACCAGCCGCCGGATTAAAAGTGCTCCTGAGATCAGGTATTTGAAAAAGGCCATTACCATCGCCCAAAAAGCCTATCACCAGCTGTTGCCCAAACTGAAAGCCGGCTTGAAAGAAACAGAAGTGGCCCACTTGCTGGAAGTGGCCATGCTGGATGCCGGCGGCCAGGGCATTGCTTTTCCCACCATCGTGGCTTCCGGCGTGCATGGCGCCATGCCTCATGCCCAGCCCACGGCTAAAAGACTCAAGGCAGGCGAGCTGGTGGTGCTGGACTTTGGCTGTTTGTATGAGGGTTACCATTCCGACTTGACAAGAACGGTGGCCATTGCTAGAATGACCGCCAAACAACAGGAAATCTATAAACTCGTAAAAAAAGCACAGCTTTCTGCCCAAAAACTGCTCCTTTCCGGACAGTTTGTGGCGGAATCGGATAAGCGCGCCCGGAATGTGTTTAAAGCCGCGCATTTAGAACAATATTTTGTGCACAGCTTGGGTCATGGCCTGGGGCTGGAGATTCATGAAGCCCCCCGTTTGTCCATAACCGCCAGGGAACAGTTAAGGCCGGGCATGGTGGTGACCTGCGAACCAGGACTTTATCTTCCTGGTTGGGGCGGGATCAGGATAGAAGATGATCTGCTCATCACGGCACGCGAAGCCCAATGGTTATCGCATTCGCCTCATGAGTTGCCTGTTGTCAGCCAGCCGTCTTAACCAGCCAAATTAATAAGGCATGATTAGATCTGTATTTCCAACATCTATGTTTTTTCGTAGATCATTTTTAAAAGATTCATAAATAAAGATTTTTCTCACGCAAAGGCCGCATACCCGTCCCGGGCACAGGCAGCCGCAAAGAAAGAAAAAGCATAAGATAGGTTGAAGGTCTTAACTCAAAAAGTTTTTAATCTTTCCTTTGCGCCTTGGCGTGATGCCTGTGCCCGGGCCGGGTATGCGTAAGATAGATTTTTTATTCCGGCTTGGCCGGCTTAGATCTGTTAAGTATGAATATCCCCGGGTAACCGCGGGGGAGTCTATATTTTTTCAAGGGAGGAAGCAGTAATGGGTGTTGTCATCTCAAATGACGCCAAGCCGGGTACTTATGTGGAAATGGACAATAATTTGTTCGTGGTCACCGAGTACAATCATGTCAAACCCGGCAAGGGCGGTGCCTTTATCCGCCTCAAACTTAAAAATCTCCGGCTCGGTACGGTGGTGGACCGTACGGTCAACTCGGGTGAGAAAATGAACTCACCGGAAATTGAAGAAAAAAAGATGCAGTTTCTTTACAAACAAGCCGACGAGTACGTTTTTATGGATCAGGACACTTATGATCAGATAACCCTGGACAGCAACGCTCTGGGCGACAATACCAAATGGTTGATCGAGGAAATGATCGTAGACATGATGATGTACAAGGGCGAGGCGTTGAACATTCAGATTCCCTTTAAAGTCGAGTTGAAGATCGTTTCCTGCGAACCGGGCGTAAAAGGCAATACGGTTTCCAATGTCACCAAGGAAGCCGTGGTTTCCACCGGCGCCGCAGTGCAGGTGCCGTTGTTCATCAATGAAGGGGACACCATTAAGATCGATACCAGAACCGGTCAGTATTTGGAACGGGTCAACAGTTAAGTTTTCACGCCACTCAATACCAAGGCCGGAAGGCCGGGAGATCAACCCAATATCATGAAAGGTGGTTTTAGCGTGCAACCGGAACGGACGACCAAAAAAGAGAAAGATTCAGGCAGCATCAATATCCGCTCATTGAAAAAAATCGTAACCATCATGAACCGGGCCAAATTGACGGAGCTTAACATCGAACAGGAAGGATTTAAGATCCATCTTAAAAAAGGCGGCGACGTCATGACCCAAGTGGCGGCCACCACCCTGCCTGCCATGATGCCCCAAGCCATGATGGCGGCCCCGGCCCCGATGGCGGCCGCGCCTGCCGCGGCCGGTCCGGCTCCTGCTGCCCCGCCTGTTGCTCCGGCCGCCGATGAGGACGCCGGCTACCACACCATCAAATCGCCCATGGTAGGCACCTTTTACCGCGCGCCTTCTCCGGAAGCCTCCCCTTTTACCGAGGTGGGTAATCAGGTGGATGAGAACAGCGTGGTCTGCATTGTGGAAGCCATGAAACTGATGAATGAAATCAAGGCGGAAGTCAAAGGCACCATCAAGAAAATTTTGGTGGAAAATGCCCAGGCCGTGGAATTTGGCCAGCCGTTATTCTTAGTGGAGCGTAACTAGGGGATGTTTAAAAAAATACTGATCGCCAACCGGGGTGAAATCGCGCTAAGGATCATCCGGGCCTGCCGGGAAATGGGTATCCGCACCGTGGCGGTGCATACCGAGGCGGACAATGATTCTTTGCACGTTCATTTTGCCGATGAAGCCATTTGCATTGGCAAAGGCCCCTCCAAGGACAGCTACCTTAACATTCCGGCCATTATCTCGGCAGCTGAAATTTCCGATGCCGACGCCATTCATCCGGGCTACGGGTTTCTGGCAGAAAACGACCATTTTGCCGAAGTTTGCGAATCCTGCAAGATTGGGTTCATCGGTCCCACGCCCGGCGCCATGCGCAAACTGGGGGATAAAATTGAAGCCCGGGCGCTCATGAAAGAGGTGGGTCTGCCCATGTTGCCCGGCTCGGACGGCCCGGTGGACAACGAGGACGACGCCCTGCGTCTGGCCCGGCAAATCGGCTATCCGGTGATTATCAAGGCATCCGCCGGCGGCGGAGGCCGAGGCATGCGCATTGCCCATACCGATGTGGCCTTGTCCAATGCCTTTCAAACCGCCAAGAGCGAAGCCGGCGCGGCCTTCGGCAATCCGGAAGTTTATGTGGAAAAATACCTGGAAGATCCGCGCCATGTGGAATTTCAAATCATTGCCGATAAATTCGGCCACTGCATTGCCCTGGGCGAACGGGACTGCACGGTGCAACGCAAGCATCAAAAGCTGATCGAGGAGTCCCCCTCACCGATAATGACCCCCCAGATCCGGGAAAAAATGAGCGCGCTTTGCGTCAAGGGCGCGCAGGCCGCCGATTACCATACCACCGGCACTATTGAATTTCTGGTGGACAAAGATCTCAACTTTTATTTTATGGAGATGAACACGCGCATTCAGGTGGAACATCCGGTGACGGAAATGGTTTCGGGCATGGACTTAATCAAGGAACAAATCCGCGTGGCGGCGGGCGAGAAACTGTCGGTTACGGAAAACATCACGCCTCAGGGCCATGCCCTTGAATGCCGCATCAATGCCGAAGACCCGGACCGGAACTTCATGCCCTCGCCGGGAACCATTACCAGTTTCCACGTCCCCGGGGGGCCGGGCATCCGGGTGGATACCCATGCCTATGCAGGCTATAAAATTCCTCCTTTTTATGATAGTCTGCTGGCCAAGCTGATCGCCTATGGCCGGACGCGGGATGAAGCCATCGCGCGCATGCTGCGCGCCCTGGACGAATTTGTCATTGAAGGGGTGAAAACCACCATTCCTTTTCACGAACGCGCCCTGGGCACGTCGGCCTTTAAAGAAGGGGCCATCACCACGAATTTTGCGGAATTGCTTTTGGAAAATAAGATATAATAAACTAAATTGTGTACGATCAGCGGCGTGTGTAGGGGCACGGCATCCCGGCATTCGCGGGACAAGTGCCGTGCCCCTATGGCTTTAATTATCTACGCTGCGTGCGTATATCTTGTTGACACAGTATGCAGCCGGGAGGATAAGATCATGGAAGAAAAAACACAAAATGCATTAGGCACCATTAGAATATCAGACGGCGCCATTGCCGTGATTGCCGGCTTGGCGGCGCTGGAAATCGACGGCGTGGCGGCCATGGCTCAGGGCACGGTGGACGGTATCGCGGAAATGCTGGGGGTCAAACCCTCGCAGGGCCGCGGCGTCAAAGTGGAAGTCCAGCATGAAGAAGTGATTATCGACATTCACCTGGTGGTGGAGTTCGGCGTGGACATTCCGACCATTTGCCAGAAAGTTCAGGACAACGTGCGTGAAGCCGTGGAAGACATGACCGGCCTGAATGTGCTCAATGTCAATGTTTCCGTGCAGAGTGTGGTGCGCAAAAATAAAAAATAGATCAGGGCCAAGCCGACCCATGAAATGACAGGAGGAAAAGGCATGCGAACACTGAATGTGGCAATGATGGTTGTGGGTATAGTGGTCCTGCTGGCCGTGAGTGCGTTGACCGTGATCACCGCTGTTTATCCGGGGGTGCTGGTGGCCATCGGTGATTTTATTTCCGGGCCGATGGGTTATGCGGTCGAAGGCTTAGCCGGCCGGGCATTGGCCTTGCTGTTGGGTCTGCTGATACTGTTGATGCTGATCTATCTTATTTTCGGTAATATTCAATCCGCCCGGCGTCAGCGCACGGTGGTGTTGGAAAACCCCAACGGGGAAGTGCTGGTCTCCCTGCCGGCCATCGAAGATTTTTCCCGGATTTTAAAAGGCAAGATCGACGGCCTGCGCGATATTAAAGGTAAAGTGGTTTTCAGCCGGCGCGGTTTAAAAGTCAGCGCCCGCATTACCACCTATTCGGATTTCAACATTGCCGAAGTGGCGCAGAATGTCCAGGCCGCCGTGCGCGACTACGTGAAAAAAACCCTGAACATTGAACAGGAGATCAACCCTACGGTGATTGTCACCAAGGTGGTCAATCGCGAACGGCCGGCCGGATCATCGGGTATTAAAACCACGGTCCTCAATCACTCCGAGGAAGAAAATAATGACGGGACCACGGAAATCCATCTCAAGAAATAACTGCCGAACACAGGGGGCCAAGCCGAAGGCCGGGTTTGAGCGGGCTTCCATTGACCGTATTCTGGATGCCAATTTGAACCGTGCCCGTGAAGGCTTGCGGGTGGCCGAGGAAATTGCCCGGATGATTCTGGAAGACGAGGCCCTGCAAAAAAAGATCAAAACCCTACGCCATCATTTGAGCCTGCTGGAAAAACGGCTGGACTCACGCCACGTGCTCCATCATCGCCGCACCCTGGATGATCCCGGCGCCAGGCACACTTCCAAACAGGAAAAGCAAAGAGAAAATGTGACCGCCCTGGCCAGGGCCAATTTGAGGCGTTGCCAGGAAGCCTGCCGGGTGCTGGAAGAATTTTCCAAACTGGCATTCCCCGCCATCAGCCCGCGTTTTAAAGCCCTGCGCTTCGCAGCCTATGACCTGGAACAGGATCTGGTCGAAAAAATAAACACTCGCTCCTTGGCCTAAGGAACGAGGAAAGGCAGCAAGACCATGACACAATTGGAGTATGCACGATCAGGCCGGGCCACGGAGGCCATGCGGCAAGTGGCGCAAGCGGAACAGCGCCCCCTGGAGTACATTGTGGAGCACGTGGCCGGAGGTGAGATTGTCATTCCCTTTAATCCACAACACCCCATCAATAAACCTACCGGCATCGGTCTGGGCCTGAGCACCAAAGTCAATGCCAACCTGGGCACCTCCACCGACAAATCCAATGCCCAGGAAGAACTGATCAAAGCCCGCACGGCCCACCAGGCCGGTGCCCATGCCCTGATGGATTTGTCCACCGGCGGGCCTTTGCAGGAGCTGAGAGCACAGTTGCTGCGCGAGTTTTCCCAACCGCTGGGTACCGTGCCCATCTACGAAGCCGCGGTCACGGCCAAACGCCGGGGCAAAGGCGTGGTCGATATCACGGCTGAGGACATGCTGGGCGTGGTGGAGGCCCAGGCCCGGGAAGGCGTGGATTTTATGACCATCCATGCAGGCTTAAACCTGGCCAGTCTGGAGCAATTAAAACAGCAAGGCCGGGTCGCTGATATTGTCAGCCGGGGCGGGGCCATGATGGCCAGCTGGATGCTGGCTCGCCAGCAGGAAAATCCCTACTATGCGCAATTTGACAAATTATTGGCCATTTGCCGGGCATACGATGTGACCTTGTCCCTGGGTGACGGCCTGCGGCCGGGGTGTTTGGAAGACGCCACTGACCGGGCCCAAGTGCAGGAACTGCTCCATTTGGGCGCCCTGACCCAGCGCGCGCGCACAGCGGGCGTGCAGGTCATGATCGAAGGCCCGGGGCACATGCCCATGGACCAGATTCAGGCCAACATGTTGCTGGAGAAAAAGCTCTGCCAGGGTGCGCCTTTTTACGTACTCGGTCCCCTGGTGACCGATGTGGCCGCAGGCTATGACCACATTGCCTGCGCCATCGGCGGCGCCATTGCGGCCGCGGCGGGTGCGGATTTTCTTTGCTATGTCACGCCCTCCGAACATCTGCGCCTGCCCGATGCCCAGGATGTGCATGACGGTGTGATCGCCTCGCGCATTGCCGCCCACGCGGCTGATTTGGTAAAAGGCGTGCCCGGCGCCAAAGAATGGGATCTGGCCATGGCCAAGGCCCGCAAAGCCCTGGACTGGGACCAACAGATCGCCCTGGCCCTTGATCCGCAAAAAGCCGCGGCCCTGCGCGCTTCCTCCAAACCGCAATGCGAGGATGTCTGCACCATGTGCGGCGAGTTTTGCGCCATGCGGGAGATTGACCGGCAATTGAAAAAATAAAATTAGCCGGAAGGGCTTGATTCCAAATACAGGCGGCTAAAACCGAAGGAGCGAAAAATTTTTTGCTCCTGCCTTGGTATTTTTCTGCTGTAACCCTAAATCCACCGTCTGATTTTATTTGGCAGCCCACCTTGGGCCCCTTTTCTTTTTCGGGCTTAAATTGGGACTCGACTCGCGCCGATCGCGAGGACTCCC
>CAYVTN010000061.1:0-10525 GCA_964454395.1 uncultured bacterium
CAAATTTGCTAAAGTTGAGTGGTTAATTATTTTCATTGTCGGAGTTATAATCACATAAATTTAAGCGTGTATTTTCCGTTGCGGCACTTTGATAAAATATTTATGCTCTTCATCCGCTCGGCGCAAAATGCCGGGCAGCTTGCTGCGCCATATTTTATTGAGAGAGAGCTATAGTGACGCGGATGATGAGCCTTGGTTCGCAATGGTTTTTCCGCTACAGAAACTGATTAAATTTGTTTGTCAGAAGGTACAGGTTTCCGGATATTCCGAGGTGTATTTTCCAGATTATTTATCAATCTTCAATACCGCCAAAAACGCGGTTTGGGGTATTTCCACATTGCCCACGTGCTTCATGCGCTTTTTGCCTTCTTTTTGTTTTTCCAGCAATTTGCGCTTGCGGGTGATGTCGCCGCCGTAGCATTTGGCGGTCACATCCTTGCGTATGGCCCGGATGGTTTCGCGGGCAATGACTTTGGCGCCCACGGCCGCCTGGATGGGAATTTCAAACTGCTGCCTTGGAATGAGATCTTTCAATTTTGCCGCCACGGCCCGGCCACGGGCTTCAGCAAAGTCACGATGGCAGATAAAGGACAAGGCATCCACGCTTTCCTTGTTGACCAAAATATCCACTTTGACCATCTGCCCCCGGCGGTAGCTGATCGGTTCATAGTCCATGCTGGCATAGCCGCGGCTGCGGGATTTGAGCTGATCATAAAAATCCATGATCACTTCCACCAGGGGAATGTGGTATTTCAATTTAACCCTTTGACTGTCAAGGTATTCGGTGTTGACATAAACACCGCGCCTTTCCTGGGCCAATTGCATGACCGCCCCCTGGTAGGTGGTGGGCACAAGGATGGTCAGTTCCATATAGGGTTCTTCAATAAATTCTATTTCTCCCGGCAGCGGCAATTTAACGGGATTATCGATTTCCAGTTTGTCCCCATTGGTTTTTACGATATGAAAAATGACGGACGGCGCGGTGGCGATCAGGCTGATGTTAAATTCCCTCTCCAGGCGCTCCTGCACGATCTCCATATGCAACAGCCCCAAAAAACCACAACGAAAACCAAAGCCCAGGGCCTCTGAGTTCTCGGGTTCGTAAAACAGGGAGGCATCATTGAGTTTTAATTTTTCCAGGGCAATGCGCAAATTTTCATACTCACTGGTTTCCACGGGATAAAGCCCGCAGAATACCATGGGCTTGACTTCTTTGAATCCGGGTAGGGCCTCGGCCGCAGGGCGGTTTTTTTCCGTCACCGTATCGCCTACTTTGACATCACTGATGCTTTTGATGCCGGCAATAAAGTAGCCCACCTCCCCGGCGGACAATTGCTCCACTGCTTTTTCCGCGGGCGTGAACACGCCCACTTCATCCACTTCATAGGCGCGGTCCGTGGCCATCATATGAATGGTCATGCCTTTGGCCAGACGGCCTTCCATGAGCCTGAGATAAACGATCACTCCCCGGTAGGGATCGAAATGGGAATCAAACACCAGGGCTTTCAAGGGGGCTTCTTCCTCCCCTTGGGGAGGCGGGATTTTCCGGATAATGGCTTCCAGAATTTCGGTTGTCCCCTGCCCGGTTTTGGCTGAAGCCAGGATGGCCTCCTCAGCCGGCACTTGCAAGGCCTCCTCGATCTGATGGGCCACTTCTTCGGGATGCGCGGCCGGCAGGTCGATTTTATTGATCACCGGAATGAGGTTCAAATCCTGCAGAATGGCCAATTCGGCATTGCTTAGGGTCTGCGCTTCAATGCCCTGGGCCGCATCCACCACCAAGAGAGCGCCTTCACAGGCTGAGAGCGAGCGGCTTACCTCATAATTAAAATCCACATGGCCCGGCGTATCAATGAGATTGAATTGGTAGACCTGCTGGTCCTGGGCTTTGTAAAAAAGGCGTACTGCTTTGGCCTTGATGGTGATGCCCCGCTCCCTTTCCAACTCCATGTCATCCAGCAATTGGGCGCGCATCTGGCGCTGGGAGACGGTGCGCGTCAGTTCCAAAATGCGGTCCGCCAGAGTGGACTTGCCGTGGTCAATATGGGCGATAATGGAAAAATTTCTGATTAAAGGATTGGCCATTAACTAAATACTTCCTCACAAAATCAATAGTATTGCAGAGAATTTAGGGTATTCAACGGGATTTGTCAACCGCCGTTCCCGGACCCTCTCAGCGTGTGGTTGCGGCCGGACTCACCGGCGTTGCCTCCGCCCCGGCGGCAGCCTCCGGTGCAAGGACCGCGGCCGTTGGCGTGACCGGCAGATAGGTCATGTCAACATAAGGGCTATTGGGCTGTTGCGGCTGTTCGATTCTAAAAGCCACCATCTGCTGCCCTCCATTTTTCTCATAGCGTTGATCGACTTGAAAAGGCAGACGGACTGTCTGGGCTTGGCCCGGACCGAGGGCCCGCGTTTTGACAGGCCCCTTTTCCAAAGCTGTCAAACGCGCGGTTGGCACCAAGCCGACCGCGAGGGCATTGAGGGTATTGCCGCCCGGATTGGTGATGGTCACCTGCATCGCGGCCTTTTGGCCGAGAATAATCTGCTTGGGTGCCTTCATGGTCACGCGGAAAGGATAACGGTCGGCCTTAGCCTTGAGCCGGCTGAACGAGGCGGCACCGGCAGTGGCCCACTCCATTGTCCCATACGGGCCCCGGGCCCCGAAGAAGGCCCGGTTGAGATCATGCCAAAACAAGCCCAGCGACTTGGCGGGCTTAAACAAGGCGGTTACCGCTTCTTCCTGGCGCAACAAGTGTTCCATCGGGCCTGCAGGCTGGGTGGTTCGTCCCAGAAGATTCCAGTCCACGCATTGTCCGATAACCACGCTTCCTTTGCCATGGTGTAAATACCGGCGCCAGGCGGTGAGCATGTAAGGAAAATCCTGGCGGGTAATGGAATAAAACATGGGCGCATTAAAGGAAATACCTGCATCGAGCATCATCATCAAATCCTGGCCGTGCTGATGCCCGGTATACCAGCCCAGGGAAAATACCCAGACCGGCTTGACCGGTTTGACTTCCTTGAGCAAATAGGCAATGGTCATGCCCACCTTGTGGGCCCGCCACCATTCCCATTGCGCCCGGGCGGTTTTATCGCGGGTGACCTCGATCAACCTGGCCATCCAGAGCGCTTTTTCATGGGGCGACCATTGCGTCCACAGCGGCGGCTTGGGGATGCCCATGTCATTGACAAATTCATCGGCGAATTCATAGCCCCCAAAATCGGTGCGCATATAATCGAGCCCGATATAATCCACATTGGGATCCTCATTCATGAGCTTCATGAGCCCGATCAAATCCTCCAGCCGTTTTTGGCCTCCGAGGGAAATATAATGCAATTGTTTAAGGGCGTTCTTATCACGGTCGTAGCCGAGCGTGAATTGATAGCCGCTTTTTTCAATGGCATTCCCGATAACCACAAAGGAGGTGATCCAGCCGCCGTATTGCAGCCCCAGTTCATGGGCTTGTTTAGCCACCAAAGGCATCAGCCTCAAGGTTGATTGGGACCAGGGGTATTCTGACTCCTTAACCTTATCCCATACTTGGGTCTGGCCCAGACACTGCCAGAAAGCATCGGCGCCCATGTATTGGGCCCAACGCACCATGTTTTTCCAGGAAGGCTTTTCCCGACGGTTTAACCCCGGCGTCTGGTATGGGCCCCGCTTGCCGCCTTCATAGGTGACCACGGAAAAGCCCGGTTTGAGGTTGAAAGGCTTGCGTCCGGTGATGCGAAAGGTGGTCCTGGCAGTGCGGGTTGTGCCTTGGACAAAAGCCCGGGTGCGGGCCGTATAGGTGCCCAGATGAGGATTGAAGGGAATGGGCCATTTGCAGGTCCAGCGCTGGTTGTCCTGGTAGACCAGCCGGATTTTGTCCTGATGGGCCACGGTCGTGATACGCCGTTTATTTTTCCATACCGTGATATACAGCTTTTCGGGCATGGCCTCGGCCGTCAGGCTGCTGCCCGGGTTAAGGCTTAAGGTAAAATCCACCAACTGGTAGCGCAGGTAATCTCTCTGTCCGGTCTTCAGCACCAGGGGAGACTCCTGGGCCCACATTAAAGCCGGCAGCGCTAAGACGAGCACTGCCAGCAACCCTTTCCATTTCATATGCAACTACTCCTTACCCCAGTACCCGCACGCACACCTGCCGCGTCCGCGGGCCGTCAAATTCGCAAAAATAAATACCTTGCCACGTGCCCAGGACCAGACGGCCCTGGCTGACATGCACACTCAGGGAAGCTCCCAGCAGGGAACTTTTAATGTGCGCATCAGAGTTACCTTCCGTATGTCTGAAGTGGTGATGGCGGGGCACCATTTCCTGCAAATGTCCCAGTAAATCAGACACCACGTCAGGATCCGCATTTTCATTGATGGTTACCGCAGCCGTGGTATGCATGACCTGAATCACCGCCACCCCTTCGGGCATGCCGCTTTCGGTCACCTTCCTCTGGATCTCTGCGGTAATATCCACCATGGCCTCACGCCGCGGTGTCCGCAGGGTCAACGTGGCCAAGGAAGACTGCTTCATTCCACGGTCACACTTTTGGCCAGATTGCGCGGCTGGTCCACATCGCACCCCCGTAAAAAAGCAATGTGATAGGCCAGCAACTGCAGAGGCATAATCGTGATCAAGGGACTGATTTCTTCGGACACGGCCGGGCACTCGATGACCCAATCCAGGGCTTGTCCCGGTTCTTTGCTTCCCTTGCTGACCAGCGCCAGCACGGACCCGTTGCGGCTTTTAACTTCCTGAATATTGCTCAGGATCTTCTCCAGCACCGACGAATCATTGGCAATGGCCACCACCGGCATGTCCTGATCGATGAGGGCAATGGGCCCGTGTTTCATCTCCCCCGCCGGATACCCTTCGGCGTGAATATAGGAAATCTCCTTCAGCTTGAGGGCGCCTTCCAGGGCAATGGGATAATTGATGCCCCGCCCCAGAAAAAGAAAATCCCTTTTATGGTGAAGCTCGTTGGCAATGCTCATGATGTGCTGGTCTTGGTTCAGAATGGTTTCCATCAGGCGCGGCACTTTGCGGAGCTGGTCCATATGCGCAGCCGCAGCCTGTTTGCCCAGCACCCGCCGTTTCCTGCCCAAATACATGGCTAAAAGGTGCAGCGCCGTCAATTGGGCGGTAAAGGCCTTGGTGGACGCCACCCCGATTTCCGGCCCGGCATGGGTATACAACGTTCCCTGGGCTTCCCTGGTCATGGTCGATCCCACCACATTGCAGATGGCCAGGGTCCTGGCCCTCAGCCGTTTGGCTTCTTTCAAGGCCGCCAGGGTGTCCGCCGTCTCCCCTGATTGGCTGATCACCACCACCAGGGACTCTTTGTCGATCAGGGGGTCCCGGTAACGGAACTCAGAGGCAAAATCCACTTCGGTCGGCAAATGTGCAAAACGTTCGATCAAAAATTTTCCCACCAAGCCGGCATGCCAGCTGGTGCCGCAGGCCACCAAATAGACGCGGCGCATGTTTTTCAAAAAAATCTCGGGCAACTCGGCTTCACCCAGCACCACATCCCCGCCCAAGCCTTGCACCCGGCCGCGCAGCGTATCTTCCACCACCTGCGGCTGTTCGTAGATCTCCTTGAGCATGAAATGTTTGTAGCCGCCTTTTTCCGCCTGAATGGCATTCCAGGTAATGGTGGTGGCTGACCGCTTAAGGCTTTTGCCCTGAAAGGTGCTCAATTTGACACCCTGTTTGGTGAGCACCGCCATTTCCTCGTCACGCAGAAACAACACCTCACGGGTGTGATTAAGCAGTGCCGGCACATCGGAAGCAATGAAATATTCCTGCCGGCTTTTGTTCAGCCCCACAATCAGGGGACTGCCCCGACGCGCGGCCACCAGTTTTTCCGGTTCCCGCTCACTGATCACACCCAAGGCAAAAGTGCCTTTGATTCTGGCGATGGCTTGGCGCACAGCCGACTCCAGCGACGTGCGTGGTTTGTAATAATAATCAATCAAATGGGCAAAAACTTCCGTATCCGTATCAGACTGGAAATGGTAGCCCTTTTTTTCCAGCTCCAGATGCAGCGCACGGTCATTCTCTACAATACCGTTATGCACTACGGCCAAGGTATGGCTGTTGTTGGTATGGGGATGGGCATTGTCTTCATTGGGACGGCCGTGAGTGGCCCAGCGGGTATGACCGATGCCCACGGTTCCGGACAGGGGTTGGCCGTTTACCACTTGCACCAACTTGTGCAGTTTGCCTTCACTGCGGCGGGTCACAAGTTTCTTCCCGGAGATGACCGCCAGGCCGGCCGAATCATACCCCCGGTATTCCAGTTTCTGCAGACCTTCCAAAAGCAAAGGCGACGCTTCCTGCGCCCCGATATAGCCCACAATACCGCACATAGTTCACCCCATAACCTTTTGTAGGGAACGGTCGCGGCCGTTCCCTACGGTGGAATTAAACCACCAAATTCAACATATCCCTGACCGCCTGCTCCAGGCCCACCAGGGATGCACGGGCAATAATATTGTGCCCAATGTTTAAATCCACAATCCCGGTCAGGTCGGCAATGGGCTCCACGTTGCGGTAGGTCAGGCCATGGCCGGCATTGACCGCCAGGCCTTGCTCCCCTGCCCAAAGGGAAGCCTGTTCCAATTCTTCCAAAGCGTCTTCCGCCTGGGCCGTGCCCCAGACCCGGGCATAATGGCCGGTGTGCAGTTCCACAAATTGAGCGCCGGTTTTGGCTCCTGCTGTAATCTGATCCTTGTGAGGGTCTATAAAAAGCGAGACTATAATGCCCGCATCTTTTAAAATAGCGACGGTCTTGTTCAGCTTATCCTGCTGGGCAATGACGTTCAGACCGCCTTCAGTGGTCAACTCCTCCCGTTTTTCCGGCACCAGAGTGCATTCGTCCGGGAAAATTTCACAGGCTATGGTGACCATTTCTTCAGTGGGCGCCATTTCCAAATTCAGTTTGGTTTTAACGATATCTTTTAACAAGCGCACATCCCGGTCCTGGATATGACGCCGGTCCTCGCGCAAGTGCACGGTAATGCCATGGGCGCCGGCATGCTCCACCATCACAGCTGCAGCCACGGGATCAGGTTCACGGTCCAGCCGGGCCTGCCGCAAAGTGGCAATATGGTCGATGTTTACGCATAAGTTAGCCATGTCTCTCTCCTTTGTTGGCTGATGCCGATTTCTTTTTCAATGGCCGAGGCCAGACGGTCGGCCCAGAGCACGGCCTCCTGCCGTGAAGGCGCTTCCACCATCACCCTGGCCAAGGACTCCGTACCGGAATAGCGCAGGTTAAAACGGCCGCTCGATCCCAAGGCCCTATGCCCTGCCTGCAGCGCGGCTTTGACTGCCGGCAAGGACTGAAGTTCGGGCCGATGAGCCACTGGAACATTGACCAGCAATTGGGGGAAATTGCTCCACCCGGCACAGAGCTCGGACAAGGGCCGGTTCTGAGCGCGCATCACAGCCAGGACTTCCAATGCCGTGACCAGACCGTCGCCTGCCGGGGTTAGCCTGGGCAACAGCATATGCCCTGACTGCTCGCCGCCCAGGATGGCCCGCTTTTGTTGCATCAAGGCCCAGACATAGCGGTCACCCACCGGCGCCCGCAGTAAAGTGATGCCCTGGCGCTGGAAATAGTGTTCCAGGCCCAAATTGCTCATCACCGTGCTCACCACTGTATTGCCGGGCAATTTTCTTTTTTTCTTGTAAAAAAGCGCCAGCAACCCCATCATCCGGTCGCCGTTAAGAATGCCGCCCTGTTCGTCAATCATGATCACCCGGTCGCCATCGCCGTCAAAAGCCAGGCCGGCATGTGCTTGGAGGCGCTTGACGGCAGCCGCGGTTTTCCCGGGATACAGCGACCCGGCGTGGTCATTGATGTTCAACCCATTGGGTTTGTCCCCCAGGAAATAAACCTCAATCCCCAGGTCTTGCAAAACTGCAGGTGCGGTTCTGCACGTGGCGCCGTGGGCCATGTCCACCACCAGTCGTAACCCCTTTAAGCCTGCCTGGGCAAATTGACGCACCACTTGTCTGCGATAGACCATGGCCGCATCACCGTACCACTCCTCAATCATGCCCATCGCCCGGCCGGTTTTCCGGGGAATGGCTGCTTCCCGGATCAGTTGCCGTTCCAGAGCCTGTTCATAGGCATCGGGAAATTTTCCGCCTTGATGGTCAAAATATTTTATGCCATTGTCCTCCACCGGGTTGTGGGAAGCAGAAATCACAATGCCCGCATCCAATTGCTTGGCCACCGTTAAGCGGGCTACTGCCGGGGTGGGAATCACGCCGAATTTGATGGTCTTGGCGCCGCCGGCGGACAAACCGGCGGACAGCGCGTGCGCCAAGGCCGGTGAAGAAATCCGGGTGTCCCAGCCCAGGCCTACTGCTCCCCGCCGTTTCAATCGCTTCTGCAAGAGGTTGGCCGTAGCTTCGCCCAAGCGCAGGACTTCTTCAATGTTAAGCGGGCCTTCATTGGCCGGCCCGCGAATGCCATCAGTGCCGAACCTGGTTTTTATTGGTGATTGACTCATTCCTGTTCCTATCCGGTCTGCCATGAGGAGAATGTTAAATTGGCGGCTATCTTATCATAGCTACAATTAGGGGCGCAAATAAAATACGGTGCCAACAATGACCCGTCGGCAGGGGCGAAAAATTTTCCACTCCTGCTTGAGCGGCGCGTCACAACGTACCGGACTGCAGACCATCCTGCACGCCGGCTTCTTCAAATCCTTTGGCCCGCAGCAGGCAGGATTCACATCGTCCGCAGGGACTGCCATCGGGCTTGGGGTTATAGCAGGAGGATGTCCAGCGAAAGTCAACGCCCAGGGAGACGCCCAATTTGATGATCTCCGCTTTGGACATGCGGATCAGGGGCGCTATAATTTTCAAGCCCCATTGTTCACTCACGCCGGCCTTGGTCCCCAACCTGGCCACTTTTTCAAAAGCTTCAAGAAATTCAGGCCTGCAATCAGGGTAACCGGAATAATCCACCGCATTGGCGCCGATAAACAAGGCCTGCGCTTTAAGGACTTCCGCCCAGGCCAGGCCCAGGGACAACAGGACGGTGTTGCGGGCCGGAACATAGGTCAAAGGAATATCCTGAGACTGCGGCTGGGGGCGCCCTTCCGGCACGGCCATGTCCGTGGTCAGCGCCGATCCGCCGAATTGATTCAGTTCCACCTTGATGATTTTATGTTCTTTCACGCCGTAACGGCCGGCATTTTTCCGGGCTTGTTCAATTTCAAAGCGATGCCGCTGGCCGTAGTCCACGGTCAGGGCATAACAGTAGTAGCCTTCCTTTGCCGCCAGGGCCAAGGTGGTGGTGGAATCGAGACCACCGGAGAGCAGGATTACCGCCCGGGCGGCAGCGCCCGGGCGGCGGGAAGATGTAGTCATAACCAGTCACCTGTGCTTTCAAGAGTCATGCTTATGATGCCAATAAGTCCTCTTCCAGGCAAGTCAAAAATAAGCTCCGGGCCAATCAACCGGCTCCCCTGTTTGAAAACATGGCGGGAAGACAGGAGGATGGTCATGACCATAATGGTCATTTAAAAAGAAAAATGGTCAATCCCACCTGATTAAAAGCACACCATGTAAACCTGCAAGCGCTTATTCCGGCCGCCAAAAAAGGATTGCCTTATCAAGCCTGCAATGGTAAATTGCAGGCAGCCCAGCAGGATGAGGTATTCCGCAACAGGACTTGCCCATGGCTCAATCGTCGTATAAACATCAGCGCCACTTTGATCCTCATGAACGTGAAGAGGAAAGACTGGCCATGGTAAGGGAACAAATTGAAGGCCGGGGTATTGGGTATTATAAAATTCTTCAAGCCATGCGCACCATCCCCCGTCATTGGTTCGTCCCTCCCGAAGCGCAGGCTCAAGCTTATACGGACACCGCCCTGCCCCTGACGGAAGACGCCACCATCTCCCAGCCTTATGTCATTGCCCTAATGGTTTCATTGTTGCGCCCCGAACCAAAGCAGCGTCTGTTGGAAATCGGGACAGGATCAGGTTATCAGACCGCCCTGTTGGCCAGTATGGGTGTCCAGGTCTACTCCATGGACATCGACGAAATGCTGATCCGGCAGGCCGTAGCCCCTTTGACACAATGTAAGCTGATGGACCAGGTTAAACTACGGGTGGCCGATGGTTATGAAGGCTGGCCGGAGGCAGGACCTTTTGACGGCATTCTGCTTTCCTGTGCGGTCAGGTCTCTTCCTTTGCCGCTGGCCGGTCAATTGAAGGTGGGCGGAAAACTGGTGGCGCCCTTGGGCCCGGCCGGTCAGGCCCAAATGCTGACCCTGGCCGTTAAACAGGCCGACCAGCAATTAAGCCAGGAGCCCATCTCGAGCGTGGTCTTTGTGCCCATGGCCGGACCTCATGCTGAAGATAAATAGGGTGAAGTTAAAACAGACCGCCGTGCCCTGGTGATGACCGCTTAACGGATCATTTTCATTTTAATCTGATCGGGATTGAGCCAGACCACGGACGTGATGGTTAATTCCTGCCAGCTGAAATCGGGATTGCATAAGA
>CAYVTN010000062.1:0-10514 GCA_964454395.1 uncultured bacterium
ATTTCCTTGCATAAAAAATGAAAATAATTCAAAAAAGTGGCTGGCACCGGTTTACAAATGAGGTAGAGTTGCTTTCTACTATACTGAGACAGCACTTTTTAAATTTCCTTGCATAAAAAATGAAAATAATTCAAAAAAGTGGCTGGCACCGGTTTACAAATGAGGTAGAGTTGCTTTCTACTATACTGAGACAGCACTTTTTAAATTTCCTTGCATAAAAAATGAAAATAATTCAAAAAAGTGGCTGGCACCGGTTTACCCAATAACGCACAGCCCGGCGCGCGGCGGCGATATGGTATAAGGAACCCGTGATCAATACCTTCCCCTTCGGCCCGCAGGCTGCGATAGCCTCTTCAACTGCATGCCTGAGTGACCCTGCCTTAACCGAAGTCACGCCGGCCTCTTGCAAGATGGCCGCCAATTTTTCCGGGACCAGGCCTCGCGCCTTCCAGGGCGAAGGAAAGACCCAGGCTTGGCGCACCCAGGGGGCCAAGCAAGCGGCCATGGCGGGCACGTCCTTGTCTTTCATCACGCTCATGACAAGACTCAGGCTTTTGGGCTGCGGCTCCAGTGCGCTGAGCAAGGTTTGAATGGCTGCCGGGTTGTGGGCACCGTCAAGAACAATCCGGGGCCGATCATGGAGGATTTCCATTCTTCCCGGCCAGACCACCTGCTGCAGCCCTTTTTGAATGACAGCTTGATCAATACCCCATCCCTGCTCTGCGAGCCACTTGCCTGCCATCACGGCCAAGGCAGTGTTGAGCGTCTGAAAAGAGCCGTGCAAAGCCGTGGTCACGGTCCAAGACTTTTGCCCCGATTCCTTGAGGCGCACGCGGCATCCCTGTCGTGTTTCCTGCCAGGCCAGCAGTTGAAGCCGGTCCCGGGCATAGCGGCCGCAAAAATAAAGGGGTGCCCCTTTGACCTGGGCCAGGGTGCGCATGCATTGCCTGACCTTGGGGTCAGCTTCACTGCTCAGCATGGGTACGCCTTTTTTGGCGATTCCCATTTTTTCTTGGCATATCCGGGACTTGGTAGCCCCCAACAGTGCGGTATGATCAAGAGCCACATTGGTCAGGAGAGTGAGGATTTTACGGCCAAGGGCCGTGGTAGCGTCAAAGCGGCCGCCCAAGCCCACCTCGACCACCGCCATGTCCACACCGGCTTGGGCAAAAACCAAGGTGGCCAGCACCGTCCAGGCTTCAAAGGTGGTGACCTGACGGCCCTGTTTGGCCATGGTTTTCAAAACCGGCAAAAGCTTTTTTGCGCCCTGAATATAAAGAGAAGTGGCCACTGGTTGCTGATCGATCAGCACGCGTTCTTTTTCACTAAATAAATGAGGTGAGGTGTAACAGCCGGTTTTATATCCGGCCTGGGTCAGCATGGCGGCCAGCATGATGCTGACTGAGCCCTTGCCGTTGGTGCCGGCTACTTGAATGACGGGAAAGCGGCGGTCAGGATGACCGCATAGTTTAAGCAGGCTTTTAGTGCGTGTAAGGCCCGGCTTGATGGCGGAAACGGTCCATTGCGCCAATGCGCGCCGGACGTCGTTAAAGGTCATGACCTGTGAATTTTCAACAACCGAACCAGAGTCTGTTTCATGTCCTGCCTTTTGACAATCATATCCAGCATGCCGTGTTCCAGCAAAAATTCGGAACGCTGGAACCGCTTCGGCAAATGCTGGCGTATGGTTTGTTCAATGACCCGGGGACCGGCAAACATGATCAGCGCATTGGGTTCGGCCATGATAATATCACCCAGCATGGCATAACTGGCGGTGACCCCGCCGCCGGTGGGGTTGGTCAGCACGGCAATATAGGGAAGTTTCTTTTGGGCCAATTTGGCCAGACCAGCGGAGGTTTTGGCCATCTGCATCAGGGAGATGATGCCTTCCTGCATCCTGGCGCCGCCGCCGGACGCAGAAACAATGACCATGGGCAGGTGGTCGGCAATGGCCCGTTCAATCAGGCGCACGATTTCTTCACCCATGACCGATCCCATTGATCCGCCCATAAACTCAAAATCCGTAATGGCCAGAGCGACTTTAGTACCGCCAATCTCGCAAATGCCGGTTAAGATGGCATCCTGCAGCCCCGTTTTTTTCCGGCCTTTTTCCAATTTGTTCTGGTAACCTTCAAAATGCAGGGGATCGGAAGCCTTGAGATGGCCCGATAACTCTTCCAACAGGTCCCCCGAATCAGACAAGAGCTTAACCCGCTCGCGGGGCGGCATGTAAAAATGATGATTGCATTTGGGACATGTTCTCAAGTTGTTTTCAATATCTTTGTTAAAGATAATTTCACTGCAGGAGGTGCAGCGCGTTACCAGATTATCGGGAATATCCGCTTTTTTCTTGCTTGTGACCCGCACGGTCATATATTTAGGCTTCTTAAACCAATCCATTGCTGTTCCGTCCTTTCCTGCCGGTCCTCCCCAAAGCACACTACCCCTCTAAAGGAGGCTCAAAAACCCGGATAAATCATGACGATGCCTCAGGGATGAATCTAAACTTTAACAAAAAATATCGGTCTTCTCCACTTATTTTTTAACTGCCTGCGCCAAGGACCGGGCCAGGCGGCCCAGGCCGGCTAAGGCCTGCTGATCGGTTTTGGCATTGGCCATGGTCTTCACCAGGGCGCTGCCCACGATCACGCCGTCGGCAACCTTGGTGATGCGCCGGGCCTGCTCCGGGGTGCTGATACCAAATCCCACCAGCACGGGCAGGGATGTATATTGCCGCACGCGTTTGACGCCCGATTCCACGCTTTGTGGAAGGTGGGCTCTGGCGCCGGTGGTACCGGTCACGGAAACGTAATAAACATAACCGGTGGATAAACGACCGATGGCATGGAGCCGCTCTTCCGTGCTCGTTGGCGCCGCCAGAAAAATGGTGTCCAGATCCCACCGGCGCGCCAAGGCCAGTTCCGGACCTGCTTCTTCCAGGGATAAATCGGGAATGACCAGACCGTCCACCCCTGCCTGATGGATCTTTTTCAGATTGGCGGATAAAGACGGCTGTAAAAAGGGATTGAGATAACCCATCAGCACCAGGGGTATGCTATGGTGGCGCCGCACCTCATGGACCAGCTCCAGAATATTATCCAGGGTCGTTCCCTCGGCCAGCGCCCGCTGGTAGGACTGTTGAATCACCGGTCCGTCCGCCAGGGGATCGGAAAAAGGCACGCCCAATTCAATGGCATCAGCACCGCTTTGCTCCAATGCGGCAATAGCCTTTTTGGTAAAGCCCAACCCCCGGTCCCCGGCGGTGATAAAAGGCACGAACAAGTGCCGGCCTGCAGCCCGTTCTTTTCCAAATTGATTCAGCAAGCGTGCACTCATGCGACTCCCTCCGGTCTTAAGTCTTTATCTCCGCGGCCCGAGACATTGATGAGCAGCACCGCCTTCTTGGGCATGGTTTTGGCCAGGCGCTTGGCATAGGCCACGGCATGGCTGCTTTCCGTGGCAGGAATAATGCCTTCCAAACGGGATAATTCCACCTGGGCCTGCAAGGCCTGCTGATCGGTCACGGCCACGAATTGTGCCCGGCCGCTGTCTTTCAGATAGGAAAGCTCCGGGCCCACGCCGGGATAATCCAACCCCGCGGCCACCGAATGGGTGATCATGATCTGACCGTGGCGGTCCTGCATCACATAACTGCGGCTGCCGTGGAGCACCCCGATTCTGCCCCGGTTCAGGGGCGCGGCATGGCGGCCCGTGGCCAGTCCGAGCCCGCCGGCTTCCACGCCGATCAGCTTGACTTTGGCATCCTTAAGAAATCCGGAAAAAATCCCCATGGCATTGCTGCCGCCGCCCACGCAAGCCACCACGGCATCAGGCAAACGCCCGACCTGGCGAAGCATTTGCTGCCTGGCTTCAGTGCCGATAACGGATTGAAAAGCGCGTACCATGCGCGGATAGGGATCAAAACCCGCTACCGTGCCGATGAGATAATAAGTGGTTTTTACATTGGTAATCCAGTCGCGAATCGCTTCGTTCATGGCGTCTTTCAGGGTTTTACTGCCCGAGTCCACGCCGCGCACTTCGGCGCCCAAAAGGCGCATGCGATAAACATTGAGCGCCTGACGGGCCATGTCTTCCGTGCCCATATACACCACGCACTTGAAGCCAAAGCGGGCGCAAACCGTGGCCGTGGCCACGCCGTGCTGGCCTGCTCCGGTCTCGGCAATAATGCGTTTTTTGCCCATCCGCTTGGCCAGCAAGATCTGCCCCAGGCAGTTATTGAGCTTATGCGAACCAGTATGATTCAGATCTTCCCGCTTCAAATAAACCTGCGCCCCGCCCCAGGCCTGGGTGCAACGCACGGCATGGTCAAGCGGCGTCGGCCTGCCGGCATAGTTTTTTCTCAGGTCATCCAGCTCTTGCCTGAAGGCCCGGTCTTTCCAGGCTTGGGTAAAAGCTGTCTCCAACTCCTGCACGGCCGGCATCAGCACTTCCGGCGCATAACGGCCGCCGAACTCGCCATACCAGCCTTTTTGGGAATGACTCATGGCACTTCTCCTTTGAGCAACATTGAAACCATCATCGCTTATGCTGGGGCCTCATTATGACAAATTAGCAGTGATTTTAAAATCTTTTTCAGCAATCATAAGTTCCGAACCAATACAAGCTTGTGGTGGTCCTTTTTTAAATTACTCTGCAACAAGCTCAGGGGCCGAAAATTTGTTAGGTCGTTCAGTGACCTTTTACTATTATACCTATTATTTCATTGATTCTGGTCTCCGTTGCCGTACAATTAGCCTGATGACGCCATTCAGGTCATAATGTCGAGGAGGTTGTCATGAAAAAAATCATTTTCTTTCTGTTCATGATGGTACTGATTGCAAGCGCCGCTCCCGCGCGCACGGCCGAACCCCAGGACCATCGTTTACTGCAAACCAGTGCTTCCGCCGAAGTGATCGGCAGCAATGATTCCGTCACCATCGTCATGGCCGTTGTCACAGAGAATAAAAAATTGGAAATTGCCCACAAGGAGAACGCCGCCAAATCGGAAGCCGTGCTTGCGGCCGTAAAAGCCATCCCTCTTCAAGGCTTGGTCAGCAAAACCGTAAGCTATAATGTCTATCCCCAGCGTGATTACAACAACCACCAGAAAATTATGGGTTACCGGATTCAGCATTCGCTTGCCTTTACCCTGGAAGCCATGGATCAGGAAACCCTCTCTCTTGGCAGTTCCCAAATCGTGGACACCGCCTTAACCCACGGGGCCAATCAAATTGCTTCCATCAATTTCTATATTAAGGACGCCAACCGTTTTCTTCATCAGGCGCTGGCCAAGGCCACCAAAAACGCCATGGCCAAAGCCCAGGTCATGGCCAAAGCAGCCAGTGTGCACTTGGGTCCCCTCTACAACCTGACCTCCCAAACCCAGGAGCCTCCGGAGAGACGATTTGCCATGGCGGCTCAGGCCGGCATGGTTAAGGCTGCTGCCTCGGGCACACCCATCGAGGCCGGCGAGACCAGGATCACCGCCACCGTGCATATCAGTTACATCATCAAATAACAAGCGCCCCTGTCAGGGGGGGCCTACCGTCTCCCCTGCCGGGCCGCTGCAAACGCGCCGGCCCGGCAAGTCCAAGAGATCTGCCGTGATTTTAATCCGTTTAATCAATATTGTGGTCTAATAAAGAAAGAGAAAGAAAAGACGGCATTTTTAGGTGAAGGTTTACTATAGCGTAAAAAAGGGGTGGAATCATACCCCCTAGTGTGAAAGAGAGGGTTAAGCTCAAATGAAGCCGGCAACCTATTTAATAAAAGAACATCATACCATCAAAGCAGGAATTGCGGTGATGGAAACCATGATGGAACGGATGAAAAGCTGTTCCGAAAAAATGGATTTAAAAGAAGTGACGCAGTTGGTGGATTTTTTTCAGAGCTTTACTGAAATTATCCATCATGGCAAGGAAGAAGAATTCATGTTCATGGCCATTGCCCATATGGAAGGCGAAG
Organism: uncultured bacterium; assembly: GCA_964454395.1. Taxonomy (GTDB): domain Bacteria; phylum Oederibacteriota; class JAAXVQ01; order JAAXVQ01; family JAUVAV01; genus CAVQBK01. The sequence goes on from CAYVTN010000062.1 coordinate 5,965, forward strand.
AAGGCCGGCAAGCCATTAAAAAATTAATGGAAGAGCATATGCATGGCCGCCAGGTGGTGGCGCAAATCAGCCATGCGCTGACCCAATTGCAGGTAGGCAAGAGGCAGGCCACCGGCACTTTCCTGCGCACCATGAATACTTATCAACACTTGTTAACCGAACATATTAAGGATGAAGAGGAAATATTTTATCCTCTCGCAGACTCCTATTTGTCGGAACCTGAAAAAAAACAACTTCTGGAAAAATTTGCAAATGCCGACCGTCTCAATGAAACCAAAATCAAACAACTGCTGACCATGCTTGGGAATTTAAAGAAACATTTCCAACCGCAGTCGCTTTGCTCTTAAGACTGGGTTATTGGAATGTCCTTTGATGGTGTATACTCATGACGTGCAGGCGGAGACGTCTTTGAGGCCATAGGGCACGGCGCGTGTCCCGCGAATAGCAGGATGCCGTGCCCCGGCTCAAAAACAGGAAGCCTAAAAAAAGTAACTACTCAGATCTCTTGCGTATCCAAGCTGCCAAGGTACGCTATGTACGCTCAATATGTTCGAAATGATCTAACCCGGACAAGCCGGAAAAAATTCTTCACCGCAAAGGTGCCACGCTCGCAAAGGAAAGCGATATTCTGTTGAAAGGGAATTATTTGCGAAAAAATTTTGCGCCCTGGGCGTCTTTACGGTAAGATTTTGTTGCCATTTTGAGATGAAATTCAACTCTAAGTTACTAAGTAGTTACTCAACTTTAGCAAAGTTGAGGTAGTTACAAAAAAAGGGCGGATTTTTTTCGTCTCTATGCGTTTTGACGCACTTTTTTAATGAAGGCACGCAGGCGGGCGGGATGTTTAATGCCAGGGCTGCTCTCCACCCCGGAAGAAACATCCACCATGTCCGGCTTGACCTGCCTGATGGCTTGTAAAACATTGCCCGTATTAAGGCCGCCGGAAAGAATAAGAGGTTTATTGAATTTTTTCAGGCCCCGGGCAAAGGCCCAATTGCTCAGCTTCCCCGTGCCGCCGGCCTGTCCCCGGACATAAGCGTCCACCAAAAAGGCTCCTGCCGCCCTGGCGGGATCACGGCCGGGCACCGGATCATGGGCCTTGGGTTTTAAAGCTCTCACCACGCAATGGGAGGAAAAAAGGCGGAGCACGCGGTCCGGTTCCTGGCCATGAAACTGAATCCGGTCCAGGCCAAGATTCTGAATCAAGCCTTTGATCCATTGCGGATCCTGATCGACAAAGACACCAAAAGCGAGAACCGTGGGTGGCACACGGCGCAAAATGGCTTTTGCCCGGGCGGCTGATACCCGGCGGGGCGAGGGTGCAAAAATAAGACCGACCGCATCCGCACCGCAGGCCACGGCCAGTTCGGCATCCTGAGGCCGGGTGAGGCCGCATACCTTGATTTTGATCACATCCGTTCCGCTTGACGCCGGATGGCCCGAAGCATTGCTTCCGGATCTTTACTGCTGATCAGCGAGCGGCCGATCAATACTGACGTGATCCGGTCCGACTGAATTTTGCCGACATCGTCGACGGTTTTATAACCGCTGGCCGCGATGACCAGATTGTCCCGGGGAATGGACTTGGCCAGCCGGTCAACGGTTTGCATGTTGACTTTGAGGGTGTTGAGATCACGGTTGTTGATCAAAATACAATCAGCGCCGGCTTTTAAAGCCTGTTTCAGTTCGGGTAGGCCATGAACTTCCACCACCGGGGTCATGCCCATGCCCGACGTCAACTCGATGAAGCGTTGCAATTCCTTGTTCAGGATTTCCGACATCAGCAGCAAGGCATCGGCCTGGTTGGCGCGGGCTTCATACACCTGGTAGGGATCAATAATAAAATCCTTGCACAACACCGGCAAGGCGGTCATTTTTTTGATTTCCGCAATCTGGCTCAGCTTGGTGCCGAAATGTTTTTCACTGGTCACAATGGAAATGGCCACCGCGCCTCCGGCTTCATAGGCGGCAATCAGTTTTTGAAGCTGGACACGCGGTTTCCAGGACGATGCTCCGGGGACCTTTTTCTTGACCTCGGCGATCACGGAAATACGGTCCGCCCGGTAGAGGGCTTCCCGGAAATTGCGTACCGGCGGCAACTGCAGCATGGTTTCGAGCAATTTTTCCATGGGTAAGCGTTTTTTGGATTTTTCCAGGTCGCTGGTTTTTTCCTTAACAACCCTCTTTAAAAATGATCCTGCCACTGTTTTGACCTCCCCTTATTCTGGTTCCCCCAGCTGTTGGTAATGTCTTTCCCGGTAACGTGCGCCGATTTGCCGCGCGAAATCCTCCAAGCCGCTCAAATCCACGCCCGGCATGTCCACATCGGAAATAATAACTTCAAAACCGGCCGCTGCCCGGCGGGCAAACGCCATGACTGCTGTCAATGTCCCGGGGCCCGTGGCGGGCCGGATATAATGCATATAATCTTGCTCGTTAACGGTATTGACCGAGATGGACCAGGTGTCCACCAACCCCCGGCAAGCCGGTAAAATATCATGAGGAAAAATTTTATCGGCCTGGCCGTTGCTGTTCACGCGTACCTTGCCCCCCTTGGCCTTGACTGCGCCTGCCACCTCCAGCAGCACGGGCAGACGCAACGTCGGTTCGCCAAACCCGCAAAAAACGATTTCCGCATAAGCCTTGGGGTCACCGATAGCCGCAATGATTTCACCGGCCAAAGGTTCGCGGGCCAAAGTTAAGTCATACCCCTGAACCTGCCGCCGAACCTTGCGCGGACAAAAGCGGCAATGGCTGCTGCAACGGTTGGTTAAATTAACATAGAGATGACCCTGGATATCATAAACCATCGTGCCCGGACGGCCCGGTTCCAATTTAAACAACCGTTTGGCATTTGCCGTGGTAACCCGGGCCAGCTCTGCCAGGCTCAGGCCTTTAACTTCAGCGATGGCGTCGGCGCTCTCCTTCATCCATGCCGGTTCATGCCTCTGGCCGCGATGGCGCTGGGGCGGCAAATAAGGGGCATCCGTTTCCAGCAGCAGCCGCTCCGGAGGTACGGCCCGGACCGCGCGGCGCACGGACTCGGCCTTGGGGTAGGTGACCGGTCCGCCGATACCGATTGAGAAGCCCAGGTCCAATACCGCCTGCAATTCCTCCTCGCCGCCGCTGTAACAATGCATGACCCCGCCATTGGGAAAAGGCCCTTCTTCCCCAAGCAAGCGCAGGGCATCATCCATGGCCTCGCGCACGTGCACAATCAGCGGCAGTTCAAAAATTCTTGCCAGCCGCAGCTGAGCCCGGAAGGCTTGCAGCTGGGCTTCCCGGTCCGGCGCGGGAAAATCGGGAAACACATGGTAATCAAGCCCGATTTCGCCAACAGCCACCACCTTTTCCTGAGCCAACTGCATGGGCAGTTCCTGAAGCGCCTGCTGCCAAGCTTGCCCTGAAAATTCATGAGGATGAAGACCGACGGCCCCATAAATTTGCGGGTGCGCTTTAATAAGTTCCAGGATCTTCCTGTTGGCCGCCACCGTGGAGCCGGCGTTGACATAGGTGCCAATGCCGGCCTGCAGACCGCGGTCGAGGACGGCTTCCAAGTCCTCTTGGTAGCGTTCGTCGTCGAGATGAATATGAGTATCTATCAGCTCCAACACTGTCAGCTTACGCTTTCTCTTCTTTTTCTATGCGCGGGAACAGGGGATCGCCTTTGGCAATGGCTTGTCCTTCGGGAATCTGCCCCCAGCGGGCCGCCTCCGGAAAGAGCGGCGGCCGGTAACCAGATACATAGCCCAACTGAGCTAAAATCCTGGGAGTAGTGCCGGGCATGACCGGCTCGATAAAGGCCGCCACCAGGCGCAGCACCTCCAACAGGTTATACATGACGGACTCCACCCGGGCTTGATCTTTTTCCTTGAATGCCTTCCAGGGCGCGCATTCTTCGATATATTTATTGGCCCGCTTGACCAATTCCCAGACAGCGGCCAGGGCGGCCGCAAAATCAAGCTGGTTCATGGCATGGTCCACCTTGGTCCATAGTTCTGCGGCCACATCTTTCAGGGCCTGATCCAGCTCCAGGCTCGTGCCGGCGGCCGCAGGGACCAGGCCGCTGCAATACTTGTTGACCATGGACAAGGTCCGGTTGAGCAGATTGCCCATATCATTGGCCAGGTCGGTGTTGTATCGTTCGATCATGCCTTCTTCGCTGAAATCACTGTCACCGCTGAATTGGCTTCCGGCCAGCAACACATAGCGCAGGGGATCCACGCCGTATTCTTTGCTGAAAGCAATGGGATCAAGCACATTGCCCCTGGTCTTGGAAATTTTCTCCCCTTTCAAATAAATAAAACCATGGCCAAAAACTTGTTTGGGCAGCGGCAGGCCGGCGGACAGGAGCATGGCCGGCCAGATGATGCAGTGAAAGCGGGTGATGTCCTTGCCGATGACGTGGAGGTCGGCAGGCCAGAGCGTGTTGAACAGCGCGTCATCGCTGCCGTAGCCCGCGGCGGTGATGTAGTTGATCAGCGCGTCGAACCACACGTACACGCGTTGGGTGGGATCGATGGGCAGCGTCACTCCCCAGCCGCTGCCCG
>CAYVTN010000063.1:0-10509 GCA_964454395.1 uncultured bacterium
TACAGCGGGTCAAGGGCACGGTGTCCTTAGTCCGGTTCGTCGGGGGGGGAGAGGGCGTGCGCTATTTTAAAAAGATGCTGTGGACAGGCTGCGGCCTATTGCTGCTGGCAGGCTGTGCCACCACGGCCAACTATCTGGCCGGACAAATTCAGGCTATTCTTCCCAACCCGAAAGTCTTGCCGGCTGAAGTGGTGAAGATCACCTTTCTTTTGCCGGAAAATGTTAAAAATGGCTGGGTTCAGTGGGGCTCGCGCCGATATCCCATGTATCCCCGTTTGGACCGCGATCCTGGTACCTATTCCGCGTATGTGCCCGTGCCGGCCAACAGCAAACCCGGCCCGCAGGAACTGGCCGTTTTTTTTCCTTATGTCCGCAAAGCCCATCCCGGCCCGCCCCTGCCCATGATCAAGCAGACTTATGAATTTACCATTTTGCCTTCCAATGACAAGCCACACAGGGAAAATGTGCGCCTGAAAAAGTTTAACCGCCGACGCCTGCTCAAAGAGTTAAGAGAGATCCGGGCCCTGGCTGGGAAAAGCACTTATCGTCCCATTAAACTATATGATTTTTTACTGCCCTTGGGCGGCCGGCGGGTGGCAGGGTTTTATACCCTCAGGACCTACAATCATGGCTTCCGTCACATGTTGCAGGGCGTGGAAATTTCACCCTTGGCCACAGGTACCGGTGAAGTAAAGGCCGCAGCCGAGGGCCGGGTGGTTTTGGCCAAAAAAATGACCATGCTGGGCAACACGGTGATGATCGACCATGGCCGTTCCTTCATGACGGTTTACGCTCATCTACGTTTCCTCAAAGTGAAGAAGGGCGCCAAGGTCGGACGGGGAGAAGCGCTGGGCATGGTGGGCCATACCGGCAGGGCGGCGACCGGCAAACGTTTATTTTATCAGTTGTTTGTGGGCGGCATGCCCGTGGACATTGAAAAGGTGATCGGCGTGGAGATCTTCCAATAATATCCAGGCCGGCTGAGTTTAAATAAATGCCGTCGGCCGGCAGGAACGCCTTCAGCTTCCCGGGACATCGGTCGAAAATTTTCACATCAAGTGCAGGCAATTCGTAACTACTCAGGTCTCTTGCGTATCCAAGCTGGCCAAGCGGAAGCGGGTTTCTTCAATGCCGCTCAAGGGTAAGATCACAACCCTTGCAGAGATTTTAGTTGAAATGACCTTTCCGCAACAGGAACTATCTACGCTCATATGTTCGCAATAACCCGAGTAGTTACAGCAATTCCATTATTTTCCAGTGAGGGAGCACGACACCATGGCTGAATTGGCTCAAGTAAAACAAATGATGCATGAAGAAGACCTGGTCCTGCATCGGGGATTGATGCTTTTGGGGTCTTTGCTGGCCGGTATGACCGTTACTTATTTCTTGTTGTCACGTTTTATCCCATCCGGACTGCCGGCGACCACAGTGGTCGGTGATCTGGCCATGGGCCTTAAAACACCGGGAGAAGTTTACCGGGCATTGGCCGTGGTGGCCGGCGGCGTGGCCGGCGTGCTTTTGGGGCAATGGGGTTGGCTGATGATGGCCCACCTGCAGCGTCTGTTGGGCGTGATGCCCGCTGCCGTGGCGCTTAAGCGGGCTGCCCTGGTGTACGCGCCTTGTCTGGCTTACATCACCATCCTGAGCACCAACCAGGGACTGATCATCGCCCCCCTGGGCGCTGCAGTGCTGTTGTTGGCGGGCTTTTGCCTCCTTGCACTGCTGGAAAGAAAAGACAAACGCAAAATTTATTTTGCTTTTCCCACGGAAAACCGCTACCAGCCGGCTTCCATGTTTACCCACGGCAGCGTGATTGTCCTGGGGGCGGGCGTGGGCTGGTTCCTGCAAGCGCTGTGGGGCGCCAATGCTTTTATGGGCCTGGGGTTATGGTTCAGCCTAGGCGTGGGCATTGTGGTCTGGATGGGGATCATGCTTCTGGCCGCACTGGGAGCTTTGTTTTTTCGGAAACTCACCTTTGATCAAGTTTATTTGGGCATGGCTTTTGTAGCCATGCCTTTGGCCGTGTTACCCTTGCAGACCCTGGGCGGCCTGACCTATACGGCCTATGACAAGGTGGTAATCACCACCAAAGTGGCTTGGCTTATGCCCGCCCTGGCAGGTCTGGCCGCCGTGGCTGCCCTGGCCATTCTGGTGCTGGTGTTGCTGGGTCTGCGCAAAAAAAAGGTGGAAATGGTGCCTGCTTGGGAAGAACTTTTCCGGGCGTTGATGCTGATCATTCCCATCCCCCTGCTTTTGTATGCCGTGGCTTACTGGCCCCAGGGCGCGCCTTTCAGCGCGCATCATCTTCTGGGTCCGTTGGATATGTTCCGGGAAGGGGAATCGTTGAGCACGGCCCAAGCCATGCTCATGGGTCGTCTGCCTTTTACGGATATTCTGTTCCGGCACGGCTTTATTACCGATGCCATGAGCGGGCTGGCGGCCATTAACTGGTTTGGCGGCACCCTGGCGGCCTACCGCCTCATGCTGTCCTACTTGGCGCCCCTGGGCCTTATTGCCATTTATGTGTTTGCCATTTTTTGCATGCCCTGGCTGTGGGCGCTGTTATTGGCCCTGGCCATGCTGACCGGCGGGCTCGGCCTGATTGCCTACACCCGTTTCTTGTTTCCCTTGATCGGGTTTATCTTTACCCTGTTTTATCTCCAATCCAACCGCTGGGTGCTGCTGATCTTTTCAGGGCTCATGACGGCCTTGTCGGTCATTGCTTCTTACACGGCGGGGATCATGGCTTTTGCAGGACAATTAACCCTGATACTGGTGTATGTGTTGGTGGAACAAGAACCGCTTAAAAAGCGATTAACCGGCCTGGGGGTATACATGGGCGCCACCCTGATCGGTTTGTTGCCCTGGTTCTTATACCTGGCCATGAGCGGCAGTCTGGGGGCTTATTTCAACAACTTTGGCTGGGTGATGAATCATTATGGTGCCGTTTTCGGACTGCCCATGCCGGGCTTGGGGGACCATCCCGGGCTGATGCAATGGCTGATCTTTGCCTTGCCGCCGGCCATGATTGCCGTGGGGGCGCTGCAAAGCTTTAAGGCCGTGTTTGCACGCAAGCAACAAGGCGCGATGCCCTGGAACATCATGCTGCTGACCGTGATCACCACCTTGTATTGGGTGCGCTTTCTGGATCGCAGTGATTATACTTTTTTGCTGGAAACCCTGCCCATAGCCGCCATGCTGGCGGCTTTTTATCTGTTCCGCCTGACGATCAATCAACGCCGCCTGAAGGGCGTGATCATGGTTACCTTGTTGCCGCTGCTATTGGTCCCCCAGGAGGGGCGGATTAATTTAAAAACCCTGGCCGAAGGCTTTGGGCAAAAGAACGTGATTGCCGTGGACGGTCTGGTGAAACCCAAGAGCCCGTTGCTGGGCAATGTGTTCCTGAAACCGGAACAGGCCAAAACCATTGACGACCTGGTGGGCTACATGAGTGAGCAGGTGGGCAGCGCCGAGTCTTTCTTTGACTTTTCCAACCAGCCATTGCTGTATTTTCTGGTGCCTCGCAAGCCTGTGACACGGTTTACTTGGCCACTTTTGACCAACAGCTAAATGCCATCCGGGCCCTGGCGTTGAATGAGGTGAAAATGGTGGTGGCCGACGGCCGGCCGCTGGGCCAGGCCGGATTGGACGGCATTCCCAGCGAGGTCAGGCAGTACGCCCTATCCGAATATATCCTTAAAAAATATGTGCCCATTAAAAAAATCGGTCATAGTGTGATCATGCTTCACCGTGACGGCACCCTCAAGCCGGATGCCGAGGCTGCGCAGGCCATGAAACGGCTGGTCCACCTGGCTTATCTGCCTTTAACCATGGCCCAGGAAGGCAAGTACAACAGCGGCCAGGGCAACGGGGTGGATCAATTTATAGTGAAGGATAAAAGCGCCGTGGAAGCGCATGGCCTGACCGTGACCGCCAATGCCCAAGGGGTGGAGGTGGCCGAAGGCCATGGACAGGTCAGCATGACCATGAACGCCAAAGCCGATAAAGCGGCCGGCGGCAATGTGCTCCGCTTGACCCTGACCGCGTCACCCAAGCTTGAGGGCCAACCGGCCCGATTGCTTTGGGGCAAGGCTTCGGACAATGACGGCCTGCAGTTCCGTTTAAAAGGCAGCGGACGGGAAGAAACCTATGTATTTCGTGTGGGCAGCCTGCCGTCCTGGGTCATGGCCGGCAAGCTCAGGCAGATCGTCCTGGTCATGCCTGCCGGCGGATGGCAGTGGAAAAGCATGGAGGTGCTTAACGTCAAGGATATTCCCGAACTGGCCCGTCCGGCAAAGGCCGAATCTGCAGCCAGTCATTCAGGGAAAAAGTAACCATGAGAGCAATGCAGAAAGTAGCGCGTGGACCGCATTTGAGCTGTTTTTTTTCTACTTTCTATCAACGACTCTCAAATGCTCTGCAGTTTGAGCAATTAATTGCCCCAACTGCCAGGAGGGCTCATGACACCGGTCTATGAAGGCAAGACCAAGGCGGAACGGCGCCGCTTTGAACGCCGCGCTATTCATCTCAAGCTTCGGTTCCAATGCCTGGATAAGGATCATGTGTCCGGCGTGCACAACGACCTGGCCGAAGACCTGGGCGCCGGCGGGTTGGCCATGGTCAGCAGCCAGGAGCTTCAAACCGGTCAGCTCCTGATGCTGACCTTGCTGTTGCCGGGCAAGGAGGGCACGCCGGCCGGTTCTTCGGAAGTTAATGTTCTGTCCCGGGTGGCATGGTCCAAGCCGGCTCACCAGGGCGGTTACCTTATGGGTATTCAATTTTTGGATTTGGAACCTGCCGAACGGCAGCTCCTGAAATCATTTTTGGTGGAATTTGAGTTGGATCAACCCGATTCCGCCATGTATACTTAGGCGCCTTCATCATGTCTGGCCAACTGTTGGCGGCTGGAACAGACGAAGCCGTGCCAGCATTCTTTTGGAGGCTAGGAACTGTTGTGACTCCCAAGGATCAGCAAAAAAGGAAATCCGCCATCATCACCATCAGCCGGCAGGTGCTTCTTTTTTTACGGCGCGACCTTTGGCTTTTGGACATTGCCGGACTCAACCATATGCGGCGGCTGGTGATCAAGGTCTTGCAGGTGCTGTACCTGGTCGGGGAAGGCGCCATCCGGGACAAACTGTTAATCCGCGCCAGTGCCCTGACCTACTGGACCTTGCTTTCCATTGTGCCCTTGCTGGCCTTTACTTTTTCCATTTTAAAAGGCCTGGGCGTGCAGCGCCGGCTGGAGACCGTCTTGCTGCAACGGCTTACGGTAGGGTCCCAGGAAATAGCTTCCCAGATCATCGCTTATATTGACCGCGTGAATATCAATTCCCTGGGGGCGATTGGACTGGCGGTATTGATGGTGGTGGTCTTCTCCATGTTGAACAACATTGAAGTGACTTTTAATGACATCTGGGGATTGAAAAAAAACCGGCCCACCATCCGTCAGATCTCCGATTACTTTTCCTTTCTGATCATCCTGCCCATCGTTTTTTTTATAGCCATCTCCCTGACCGCTTCTTTTAAGAGCAATGCCATAATGACCTGGCTGACCGGCCAACCCGAACTGGGCAGGATGGTCATCGCCAGCCTCAAAGTGCTGCCTTTTGTCATGCTCAGCATCTTCTTTTCCTTTTTATACCTGTTCATGCCCAACACGAAGGTCAAATTCTGGCCGGCTTTAACGGCCGGTATTTTTGCGGGCACGGCTTGGCAGTTGGCCCAGTGGGGATACGTCACTTTGCAGATCGGCATGACACGCTACAACATTCTTTACGGCACCTTTGCCCAGATCCCTTTTATGTTGATATGGATTTATTTTTCCTGGGTGATCGTGCTTTTCGGCGCGGAATTTTCCTTTGCTCTTCAGAACGTGTCTATTTACAAAAGGGAACAGGAAAGCGCCAGGGTTAATTTGGAGAGCCGTTTTGAATTGGCCCTGGCTTTTTTGAAAGATATCGATCAGGCTTACAATGCCGCCGGCCCACGCTGGCGGGATGTGACCTTGGCGGACCAGCATCAGGTGTCCATCCGTCTGGCCCGGGCGGTTCTCAGTTGGGTGAGCGATGCCGGATTGATTGTCCTCCTCGGCCACGAACAGCACGAACAGATCATGCCGGCCGTCAATCTAGGGGAGTTGCCGGTAGCCGGGATTCTTGAGAAATTGGAACAAACCGGCGGGGGATTGGTCAATCACCAGCCCCAAACCGAGGCGGTGGCCAACCAGGTCAAGGTTCGCGTTTTAATGGAGCGCCTGAAACAAGTACGGCGCCAAACGCTGGAGGAACTCAAACTCCGGGATTTATAAGTTTGCATGATATTAAGCGATGCCCCGTGGCCGGCCGGGGAGAGACCGTTTTTCCTCTCTCTTTTAAGTAACCGGCAGGCCGGGGTTTTGAAGGAGGTTGGACCAATGAAAGAATATGCCAGCGCACAATTCGACCGCAGACAATATCCCAGATTGAATTTTTCCATACCCATTGCCTTTCAGAAACAAGACCAGTCCCAGAATGACGGCGTTTCCTCCAATGTGTCCCTGGGCGGGATGATGGCGTTCTTGCCTCATTTTGTCAACAAAGGCGACCTGCTGGATGTGACCATGCTGCTGCCTTGTTCCGACGGCAAGCACGTTTTTCACGTTAAAACCGAAGTGGTGTGGGTCATCACTGATGAAAGCGGAAGTGAGTGGATGTGCCGGGCGGGGCTGAAGTTTATTGAAATTCCACCTGACTCCTTTAAACTGTGGCAACGCTTTTTAACCGAATGGCAGGGAGAACAGGACGGCATCAGCGAGGTTTAAAGAGGCGGGATGATCAAGGAACCGGTCCTGTCGCCGGGATAAAGGCCCGGTTGTTCCTTTGGGAGGCAGAGCGATTGCTCTGCAAGTAACTTACGAGAATCGAAAATCGATCCCGTCAACAACGGACAAGTAACCGTCATTGCGTGTTTTTTCGATTTTCCATTTTCGATTGCTCGGGAGGCGCTGCGGCTTAATTTTCGGCCGCCCAGGAGGGATCATGACCAAATTCGGTGATATGGAATTTGAACGGCGTATTTTTCCGCGTTTTACCATCCATCTGCCTTTCAGCTACCAAGTGCGGCATCCTTTGATGGAAGATCCGGTGCTTTCCGGCGAAGACGTGTTGGAGCTGGACAACCATAATCACGGCCAGATGGCGGTTCAAGGCATGACAGTCAATGCTTCTCGCGGCGGGTTAATGATCTATATGCAGGACAATATTCCCGTGGGCACGCGCCTGCAGATCAAGTTGACCCTGGCGCACCGTAAACAGGTCAAGGACGTGGTGGTGGAGGTGGTGGTGCGCTGGATAGCCCAGGCTGATCCCGGCTCGGCTTACCGCTACCGGGCGGGTGTGCAATTCCTCGATATTAGTGAGGAGAACCGTTCCATTATCCAATGGTTTGAACAGCTGTGGCTCAAACAGAATATGTAGGCCGTCATTTCATAGTTCCTGTTGCGCAAGAGGCCTACATAAGGGTTTTTTATTGTCACGCAACTTTAGCAAATTTGCTAAAGTTGAGTTACCGGTTTTCCGGGAACAAGTTAACAAGCTGCTGAAAAAGCCAGTGGCTTGGCCCATCCGGGTTGTATTTCGCAAGGCACTCGCCTCAGAGGGGATCGCTCGAAGAGAAAATCCTTTTGCTGATAAGGATTTTCTCAACGCTTGCGAAATACAATCCGGATGGGCCCGATGCCGGTCAACTCGTGTAAGGTTTTTTCAGCAGCCGGTTAAATCAAAAAACTTGCTAATCCCTTTGCCGCACGGTATGATACCGGTTCATTAATTTTATTCGGCAACGGAGGATCATTCCATGAGTTTCGAGGCGACTTACATTTGGATGGACGGCAAATTGGTGCCTTGGAAAGAAGCCCATACCCATGTTCTGGCCCATGCCCTTCATTATGGATCTTGTGCCTTTGACGGCCTGCGCATGTATGCCAATAAAAACGGTTCCTTTGTTATGCGTTTGCAGGAACATATCAAACGTCTTTTTGATTCCGCTAAAATTTACCGTATGGATATCCCCTACACCATCGACGAATTTTGTACGGCGGTCAAAGAAGTCCTGGTGGCCAACAACCTCAAGGAAGCTTATATCCGTCCTTTTGTTTTTCGTGGCTATCATTCGCTGGGCCTCAATCCGTTCAACTGTCCGGTGGTGACAGCCATTGCGGCCTGGGAATGGGGGGCCTATCTGGGAGCGGAAGCCATGGAAAAAGGGGCTTCCGTGCGCATCAGTTCCTGGAACCGTCCGGCGCCCAACACCATGCCCACCATGGCCAAGGTGGCGGCCAATTACATGAACTCCCAGTTGGTTAAGATGGAAGCCATCCAGGACGGCTTTGACGAAGGCATTGCCCTCGATTCTTTCGGGTATTTGTCGGAAGGATCGGGCGAGAACATTTTTATTGTCAAAAACGGCGCGCTGTATACGCCGCCCTCGTCATCCAGCATCTTGCCCGGCATTACCCGCCACTGCGTGATTCAAATAGCCCGTGACTTGAACCTCAAAGTCAAACAGCAAGTTCTTCCCCGGGAAAGCCTGTATGTGGCTGACGAAGCCTTTATGACCGGTACGGCGGCCGAAATTACGCCTATTGCCAAGGTGGACACCATCAAAATCGGTTCGGGGACGCGCGGACCGATCACCAAAAAAATCCAGGACACTTTCTTTGGGATCATCCGGGGCGAACTGGAAGATAGGAATCATTGGTTGGATAAAGTTCTGTAATCCGGCCCGAGAGGAGCATGACGACGCATGGCAAAGACCTTTATTTTGGATACCAATGTTCTCCTGCACAATCCCCAAGCCATTTCCACCTTTGGAGCCAACCGCGTGGTGGTGCCCATCGTGGCGCTGGAAGAACTGGACCGGTTCAAAAAAGGTAATGATGAAAAAGGCAAGCATGCCCGTGCGGTCTCGCGCTTCATTGACGGATTGCGCGGCAAAGGCTCCCTGGCCGCGGGCATTACCATGGACAACGGCGGTATCCTGCAGGTAGCGATCGAAATGCCCGATATGCATCTGGCGGGCCTGACCCAGAATAAAAATGACAATCTGATTTTGTCCCTGGCCAAGTCCCTGCAAAACAAGGGTCAGGATCAGGTGAAATTAATCACCAAGGATGTCAATCTGCGCGTCAAGGCCGATGCCTTTGGCGTGGTGGCCGAGGATTTTGAAAGCCAGAAAGTCAATATTGACGAATTGTATACGGGTGTGGGCACGCTGGAAATTCCGGCGGAGCAAATCAATCAATTTTATACCGAGAAAAAACTGGCCCTCAATTCTGGGGATCAGTTTTATCCCAATCAATTTATTCTGCTTAAGGACAGCAGCGGCTCCAAACAGAGTGCGGTGGGCAAGGTGCATTGGAAGGAACAGAGCATTGTGCCCCTGGTCTCGGGCGAGCAGGAAGTCTGGAGCATCAAAGCCAAAAATCTTAAACAAAAGTTCGCGCTTGAACTGCTGCTGGACAATGACATTCCCCTGGTGACGCTGGTGGGCTCGGCGGGCACGGGCAAGACCCTGCTGGCCGTGGCCGCGGCCTTGCGCAGCACCTTGGACGAACGCCATTACCGCAGGATTTTGGTAAGCCGGCCGGTCATTCCCCTGGGCCGGGACCTGGGGTATCTGCCGGGAAGTAAAGAAGAAAAAATCGCCCCCTGGATGCAGCCCATTTTCGACAATCTGGAATTTTTAATGGATCATAACGGCGAGTCGGAAGAAACCGGGGAAGGCACGCTGCGTTATTTGCTGGAAAGCGGCAAGATCATTCTCGAGTCCTTGACCTATATCCGCGGCCGTTCCATACCCAAGCAGTTTATCATTGTGGACGAAGCCCAGAACCTGACGCCCCATGAAGTCAAGACCATTGTTTCCCGCGCCGGGGAGGGCACCAAGGTGGTGCTGACCGGAGACCCTTATCAGATCGACAACCCCTATCTTGACTCCAACTCCAACGGCCTTACCTATCTGGTGGAGCACTTCAAATCCCAGACCCTCTTCGGCCATATCACCCTGACCAAAAGCGAGCGCTCGCCCTTGGCGGCCCTGGCGGCGGATCTGTTGTAAACTTTTACCCGAACCGTGGATGCTCCCAGGCAAGGGCTGTTTAGTCCTTCGCCGCCTTAATTAATCCCACTGATATTCATATTCGCAATGCTCATCACCGCGGCTCAAACATTTGGAGTGGCTGCCCTTGAGATTCTTGGCCCCGGCCACGGTTAAGCCTTGACGGTGAAAAGGCATGAACATTTTTTCGTGATGGGAAGCCGTGACCGGGAAATCATGAAAGACCAGAACAGCGTGTTTTCGGCCCGGCCACTGGACCGTTACCTTTCCCCGGTCGAATTGTTGGCGAAAGATGCGGGGAGCATTATTCAGAACGAATTCGGGCGAACTAAGTTTCATAAACAATTTGTAGAACCCTTTGAACTCATTTTCCGCCATGCGGCTTGAAATGTCCTCGACCAATTGGCCGTC
>CAYVTN010000064.1:0-10497 GCA_964454395.1 uncultured bacterium
AATGTATTAAGCGGGCGAGTGCATGACAGGAGGAAAGGGTGCCTGAATTTTTATGGAGATGGCGGCGTGAGATTATTTTTACGCTATTGTTGCTGGTGTCCCTGGGCATGCTGGTTTCCCACCACGAACCCGGCTTAATCACCCGGTCTGTTCGTCAGGGCGTGGCCTTCGTTATTCTGCCTTTTCAGAAAGTTTCCCATGGCTTGGTGAATAAGAGCCGCCAGGTCTTCACCCTGTTTACCTCCATGAGTGTTTTAAGAAAAGAAAATGAAGAATTGAAACAGAAATTGGATAAATTGATGCTGCGTGACGCACAGCTTAGTGATCTGGCTAAGGAAAATCAGGCTCTGCGGGAAGCCCTGAATTACCGGGAACGCACCCAGCATGAATTTATCCCGGCCGACATCGTGGGACGCGACGCCGCCAGCTGGCTGAGGCGGGTTGTAGTGGACCGCGGCCAGGCCGACGGGGTGATGTCCGGTGCCGGTGTGGTGCTGCCCAACGGCGTGGTGGGCCGCATTACTGATGTCAATTATTATTCCGCTACGGTGATGCTGCTGCCGGACACGCAAAGCGCCGTGGCCGGCAGGGTGGAACGCTCCGGTATTTCGGGCACTATTAAAGGCAACAATGATCGTACCCTGAGCATGATGTTTGTTTCCAATGAGGATGATGTCAAGGTGGGTGATACGATTATCACCTCGGCCCTGAGCACGCTCTTTCCGCCGGGCCTGCCGATTGGGGATGTGATCAGTGTTCATCCTTCTGAGAACGGGCTGATGCTCGACATCAAAGTCAAACCGCGGGTCAATTTTAAAACCATCAACCGCGTCCTCATTTTAAAAGTCAATGCCGAGGAAGGATAAGCCATGGAGAAAATCTGGGTTCCGGTTCTGGCGCTGGCGGCTGTCGTGCTGCAGACCACGGTATTGTATTCCTGGCGCATTGCCGGGGTGGCGCCCGACCTGGTTTTTTTGTTGGTGATTTTCCTGGCCCTGCAAAAGCCCAATACCCTGGGGCTGTGGATCGCCTTTGCCGTGGGGCTGGTTCAGGATGTGGCCAGTGGCGGGCCCATGGGCATGAATGCCCTGGTGCTGGTGGGATTGGCTTATCTTGCCGGGCATATGCGCAAACAATTTTTCAAGGAAAATTACACCACCCAAATGCTGATCGTGCTGATTTTTACCCTGGGTCATCAATTCCTGATTTTTTTCTGGATGAACACCATTATGGACATGAAATTCACCCTGCTGTCCTGGATCGGCCGGGCTCTGCTGCTAAGTCTGGTTCACGCCCTGCTGGCGCCGGTCCTGTTTTCCTGGTTGTCCCGGATGGTACCCGGTGATGATGTTTACAAACATTTGATCAGCCAGCGTACGGTCAGATTCAACCGCCGGACCTAGCCATGTTGTGGGATCACTTTATATTAAAAAAGGAAGAGCAGTTTCAGAATCGCATCAAACTCCTGGCTATCGTCATTATCCTGCCCATTATTATTATTGTTGCCCGTCTGGTTTATTTGCAGCTTATTCAAGGCGACCGCTATTTAACTTTGTCTTCCAAAAACCGGGTGCGCCTGGTGCCCATCAAGGCACAGCGGGGGTTGATTTATGACCGCAACGGCGAACTGCTGGTGGGCAATGTGCCGGCGTTTAATGTCTCGGTCATTCCCGCCTCCCTGCCCAAAACCAAGGCGGACCGGGAAAAGCTGCTGGGGCTTCTTCAGCAGCTGCTGGGCATTGCCCCGGAAGAAGTGGAGGGGAAAATCGAGAGCCGGCGGCTGCGTTATTTTGAACCCATCCGCATTCTGGGCAATATTGACCGTAAAACCGCGGCCATCATTGAGGAAAACAAACCCCAACTTCCCGGCGTGGTGGTGCTGACTGAATCACGGCGCCACTATAAATTCAATCAATTGGCATTTCATGCGCTGGGCTATGTGGGAGAAATATCGGAACACGAATTGGCTCTCCGGGAAGGCTACCAGGCCGGCGATGTGATCGGCCAGTCGGGCGTGGAAAAAGTTTATGACCATTACCTGAGAGGCCGTAATGGCTGGCTGCATATCGAAGTCGACGCCCTGGGCCGGCAGATGGGGATTCTGGGCAGGGAAGATCCCTGGGTGGGGCATAATTTGGTGCTGACTCTGGACCGCAAATTACAGGAACGGGCGGAGCAAATCCTAGGCGATCGGACCGGCGTGATTATCCTGGAAGATGTGCGCAACGGCGAAATTTTGGCCATGGCCTCGTCGCCGACCTATGATCCCAACCGCTTTGCCGAAGGCATCACGCGCAAGGAGTGGAATAAACTTCGCACCGACAAGCGTTATCCCCTGACCAACCGTGCCACCCAAGGCATGTACTCTCCCGGGTCCATTTTTAAAGTGGTTTCCCTGATGGCCGGTCTGGAGGAAAAAGCCGTTACCCCCTCCACCCAATTTCTGTGCAAAGGGGTATACTGGATCTCCACCTGGCCTTACCATTGCTGGAATGAACGTGGTCACGGATTGGTCAGCGCCCGGTACTCGCTGATCCAATCCTGCGATATTTATTATTATCAGCTGGGGCTTAAACTAAAAGTGGACAAACTGGGCAAATGGGCCAGGGAATTCGGCTTTGGCAAAATCAGCGGTATTGATCTGCCCAACGAACGCGCAGGACTGGTGCCCAGTCCGCAATGGAAGGAACGGACCCAGAACATGCCATGGTTTCCCGGCAACACCGTCATGCTGGCCATTGGCCAGGGCTATCTTTTGGCCACGCCTCTTCAGATTTTGGATATGATGGCGGCAGCGGCCAATGGAGGTATTATTTACCGCCCTCATTTATTAAAGGAAGTGACCAGCCAATCGGGCCGCGTGATCCACGATGTCAATCCTGAGATCATCCGCAAGATCAACGCCGACCCCGAGCACTGGCACCTGATCAGAAGCGCTCTGAAGGATGTCGTCAACCACCGTAGGGGCACGGGCAAGGCCGCCCGTTTAAAGGGTATTTATGTCGCCGGCAAGACCGCCACGGTCCAGAATCCGCACGGGGAAGATCATGCCGGCTTTGCAGCCTTCGCGCCCTATGCCCATCCGGAAATTGCCGTGGTGGTTTACCTGGAAAATGCCGGCGGCGGCGGCGCAAACGCTGCACCGCTGTGCCGGAAATTAATGGAGGCTTATTTTGGCATTAATACAGAGAAATCCGTGGAAGAGGAATAGTTCGCCGCTGCGGTTGGCCAAGGAATTGGATATGACCATCCTGTTGCCTTCGCTGGCTTTGGCTTTGATCGGCATTGCCATGATCTACTCGGCCACCTATGGCAAGTCGGAATTTTCCATTCTTTATTTAAAGCAGGCCTTTATGCTCTCGGTGGGCCTGATGGCCATGCTTTTTTTTGCATCCTTTAATTACCAGGTGCTGCTGGAGAGATACAGCACTTTTTTTTATTGGATGATCATCGTGGTGCTGGCAATTCTGTTGGCCGCCGGGGAGCAGATTTCCGGCTCCAAGCGCTGGTTGTCTCTGGGACCGGTAGGCATCCAGCCTTCGGAATTTGCCAAAATCACCACGATCCTGGTGCTGGCCCGGTTCCTGGGACTGCGAGCGGATAAAGTGAAAGAATGGGGAACGATTGCCGGGGCTCTGGCCATTGTGGCGTTGCCCATGGCCCTGATTTTGCGTGAACCCGATCTGGGCACCACTTTGGTTTTTATTCCCGTGGTTTTTGCCATGCTCTATGTGTTGGGCGTGCCGGTACAACGTATGGCGGCCATCGTGGGCTCGGGCCTGGTGGCCTCGCCCTTGGTCTTTTTTATGCTCAAGGATTATCAACGCGACCGCCTGATGGTTTTTTTAAATCCTGCGGCCGATTCGCTGGGAGCGGGGTATAATGTTATCCAATCTAAAATCGCCGTTGGCTCAGGCCGCCTTCTGGGCAAAGGCTGGCTGCACGGCACCCAGGGTCAATTACGCTTTGTGCCGGAGCATCACACGGATTTTATTTTTTCCGTTCTGGCCGAAGAGTGGGGATTCGTGGGCGCGATGGTGCTGCTCATCTTGTTTGTGATCTTGTTGCTTCAGTGCCTGCGCATCGCCCGGTCGGCCCGGGACATGCAGGGCAGCCTGCTGGCTGTGGGCTTGACGGTGGTAATCTTTACCCAGCTCAGCATCAACCTGGGAGTGGCCACGGGCATCATGCCCGTGACCGGAATGACCCTGCCGCTGATTTCCTACGGCGGGTCGTCCATCATTGTGGTCATGAGCATGATGGGCATCCTAATGAGTATCTGGTCAGGGAGAAAAGTAAAATAAGCTTATGAGTCACCCATTGTCATTATCTCAGACTGTTTTGGAAAAATTGCTCAGTCGGGTGGAAAAGCCGGCCCGCTATATCGGCGGGGAATGGAATCAAAGCCGCAAGTCCTGGGATCAGACCCGGCTGAAAGTGGCCCTGGCTTTTCCCGATGTTTACGAAATCGGTATGTCCTACCTGGGTTATCAGATTCTCTATGAACTGATCAATGAAACGCCGGACTATCTGGCGCAGCGATGTTACAGCCCCTGGCAGGATATGGAGGCCCTTTTGCGCCAGGAGCAGTTGCCGCTCTTTACCGTGGAAAGCCATATGCCTCTGCAGGCCTTTGATGTGCTGGGCATCACCTTGCAGCATGAGCTGGCCTATACCAATGTGCTTAATCTTCTGGACTTGGGGCATATTCCCCTAGAGCGCGAGGCACGCAGCGGGGAGCACCCCTTGGTCATTGGCGGCGGGCCCTGCGCTTTTAATCCAGAACCCATTGAGCAGGCCTTTGACCTGTTGGTGTTGGGCGACGGCGAAGGGGTTATCCTGGAAATTTTAGATTTTTTAAAAGACCATCCCGGGCTGGAACGCCGTGAAAAAATCAGACAGATGGGCTTGCTGAGCGGCGTCTACGCTCCCGGGCATTACCAGGCTCATTACAGTATCCAGGGTATTCTGCAAAAGGTGACCGCTGATCCGGGGTTTGCCCTGCCGGTTAAACGCCGGCTGGAACCGCCCCAAGCCCGCCCGCTTCGGCCTTTGGTGCCTTTCATTGCACCCATTCATGACCGGGTGACCACCCAGCTTTTTCGTGGCTGCACCCGGGGATGCCGTTTTTGTCAGGCCGGCATGACCACCCGTCCGGTGCGGGAAATGGACCCCGAGGTCAGTTACAATCACCTCATCAGCAGCCTTGCAGCCAGTGGTTATGAGGAAGTGTCCCTGACCTCCCTTTCTTCCGGCGATTACTCCCAATTAATGCCTCTGGTTAAGCACTTGGTGGCTTATGGACAGCGCCATGACGTGGCGCTTTCCCTGCCGTCCTTGCGTCTCGATTCATTTGATGCCGCTTTGGCTCAATATATTCGTCAGGTGCGCAAAACCGGTCTGACTTTTGCCCCTGAAGCAGGCAGCAGCCGCCTGCGCCGGGTGATCAACAAGGGCCTGGATGAGGAGGATTTTGTTCAGCGCTTGGGACAGGTGTTTCAGGAAGGCTGGGACCTGATCAAACTCTATTTCATGATCGGATTGCCCACGGAAACGGAAGAGGATATTGAAGCCATCAACCTCCTGGTGCGGCATATCCTTAAAGCCGGCCAGGAGCAGCCAAAGGGGTCGCAAGGCCGCAAGCGCCGGGCCCGGGTGAATCTGGGTGTCAACCTGTTTATCCCCAAACCGCACACGCCTTTTCAATGGGAACCGCAATTGGACCGCGTCACGGCGTTGCAGCGGTTGCATCAGCTGGAAACCCGTCTGCCCAAAGCCGCAGGCTTTCACCTGGGCAGGCGCAGCGAGGAGGAATTGAACCGTAATTACCTGGAGGCCGTGCTGGCCCGCGGCGACCGGCGCTTATGGCCTGCGGTCAAACAGGCCTGGACTCTGGGCGCCGCCTTTGACAGTTGGGGCGACCTGTTTGATTTTGCCAAATGGCAACAGGCCTTTGCCGAGACGGGCATCGACCCTGACAGCTATGTGTGCCGGGCACGCGGGCTCGATGATCCGTTGCCCTGGGATCATCTGGACAGCGGTGTGAGCAAAGCTTTTTTGAGAAGGGAGTTGGATAAAGCCCGCCAAGGAATCATGACTCCTGATTGCTGCCGTGAACATCTTTGCCAGGCCTGCGGGTCCGCCAAGGAGCAGGAATGCCCTCTGCCGCCGGCCCGGCCCATGGCCGGACCGCCTGCAATGCGGCACAAGACGCCCCGTCCGGAGCGGCCGCTGACGAGAATACGATTGTCTTATGAGAAAAATGATGTTATACGTTTTATAGGCCATCTGGATATGGTCAATGCCTGGAGGCGCGCCGCCCGCAGGGCGGGCCTGCCGATGCATTATTCGCAAGGCTTTCATCCTCAACCAGCCATAGGTTTTGGGCCGCCGCTTCCCTTGGGGTACAGAGGATTACAGGAATGGATGGACATTGGGTTGGATAGTGCCATGGCTGAAGAAGACGTGGTGACCAGGTTCAATGACTGTTTACCCCGGGGTTTAAAAGTGCTGCAGGCTCATGCCATCACCCTTTCCACTCCATCCCTGAGCGATATGGTGAATGGGGCGGAGTACCAAATCCGATTGTTGGCCGGGCAGGCCGAACAATCATTGATCAAACAGAAAATTCAAGATTTCTGGGATCATGCCGAGACGTTGGTACCGCAATGGTCCAAAAAAGGCACGGTTATGGTGAACGCACGGACAGGGGTCTTGAAACTGGCAGCGGCCAACCCGTGCGAGGAGGGTTTACTGGAGCTGATGCTGCTCCATCAAAGCGGGCAGCCTAAAACCGTCAAGGTGCCAACTTTGTTAACTTACCTGACCCAAGACTTGCGCCGGCCATGGAGTGTGGATGTGATGCGCGTGAAAAGCGGCCGGCTGGCGGGAATGAATTTGCTGCCCCCGCTGGAGCAGTAACCGGTTATTGACCGGACCAGGAGGCTGTTGAAAAACACTTACAAGGGTGGCCCCGATGAGCCAAACCACCGGGTTTTTCAGCAGCCTGCCAGCCGCAGATGGCGGCTCTGTCCGACAAATAAGATTTTATTGATACTAAAGAAAGGATGATGAATGGCAAAAGGAAAACCAATCAAACGTAATCGGCCAATGCTAACCCCCTTGGCCTTGCAGGAACGGGAAATGATTATCTCTTCCGATGACGAACAAACCCGGATTGCTTTTTTGGAAAACGGCCGGCTGGCTGAGTATTACGGCGAGCGGCATGTGGAACGAACAGTTGTGGGTAATATTTATAAAGGGGTGGTCTCAGCCGTGCTGCCGGGTCTGCAGGCGGCTTTCATTGACATCGGCCTGGAAAAAAGCGGTTTTTTACATGCCCGCGATGTGTTGATGGAATCCATGACCATTGAGGATTACATTCAAGCCAAACAGGCGAGCAGGAATGAGGAAACCCTGAGCGCTGAGGAAGCGGCCCAACAAGAAAATTTGGGAAAAAGCCCGGGCACCGGCGGCCGGGGCTCCAAGATATTGATCCAGAACATGCTCAAACGGGGAGATGAAATTTTGGTGCAGATCGAAAAAGAACCGATCTCCACCAAGGGTCCCCGTATTACCGGGCAAATCTCCCTGCCGTCCCGTCTGGTGGTGCTTATTCCCCAGGCTGAACATGTGGGCGTATCCCACAGGATCGCCGATGAAAGTGAACGGAGCAGGCTTAAGAAAATTCTCGATGCCCTTGTTCCCAAGGATTTTGGCGTCATTGCCCGCACCTCTGCCGTAGGGGCCACGGAAAGCGAACTCAAATCCGAAATCAGTTATTTGGTCAAGCTGTGGAAGAAAATCAAGGCCAAGGAAAAGAAAATGCATGCACCTGCGGTCATTCACGCTGAGGGAGGATTGCTGCAGCGGGTGGCACGGGACATGCTCAACAGGGAAGACAACCGCATTATCATTGATGCCGAAGCAGAAGGCCGCAAATTAAAACAATCGCTGGGTTCCATGCTGTCCTCCATCAAGCCCAATATTGAGCTCTATAAGGGAGATCAGCCCATTTTCGAAGCGCTCAACCTGGAAACAGAGATTGAGAAAGCCTTGCGGCCCAAAGTGTGGCTCAAATGCGGCGGCTACCTGGTGATTGAGGAGACCGAGGCCCTGGTGGTGGTGGACGTGAACACCGGCCGGAACGTGGGCAAAGGTCACCAGGACGAAACCATTTTCAAAACCAATATGGAGGCAGCAGAGGAAATCGGGCGCCAGCTGCGTTTGCGGGACTTGGGCGGGATTATTGTGCTTGACTTCATTGACATGCGCCATGCTGATCACAAAGAGCGTCTCTTTAAGACCTTGTCCAAAATTTTAACCCGCGACCGCGCCAAGACAAGCATCCGGCGTTTGACCGATCTGGGCTTGATTCAGATGACCCGCAAGCGGGTCCGGAGCAGTTTGCTTAAGACATTATGCGTGCCGTGCCCGGTCTGTCAAGGCCGGGGATGGATCAGCTCCAGGGAAACAGTGCGCCTGAAACTGAAGCGGGCCATGGAAAGGGCCCGGCGGCTGACGGATGAGAGCGCCTTTCAGTTGGAAATTTCACCGCATTGGCGCTATCATATCGGGGAAGAAGCCCTGCTGGAACAGGGGCGCAGCCAAAAGATCAAGTTGGCCATTGTCACCAATGCGGACCTCAGGACCGAAGAATTCCGGTTGCTGTCGTCGGCCACGGGTTTGGTCATTGTGGGCAATGATTAGATGCCGTGTCAGCAGGATAGCCGTGTTTTGCGCTGCCGGAGGGGTCCTTTTCGTATAACTATCTTAACCGGGTGGGGTAGATAAAGTTTGCGTAGGGGCGTATGCAATACGCCCCTACAGGCACCTTGGTTGCACCATGATGTCAGCTTATACCAGAAGGGTATGCATAAGACGAATTTTTACTTCCGGCTCTTCCTGCTTAGCTTCTGTGTTTCCAAGATATACGGTTTTTGTAGACACTTTCTTTGCACATTGGCATCCGTTTGTCGTTGAATAGGCGTGAGACCATTGTTTTATTCCACCTTGGCCAGGTTAGGGGGTAAAGGCCTTGTTTGACAACATTAAAGCCATCTTTGAGAAAGATCCGGCTGCACGCAATCTGCTGGAAGTTATTTTTTGCTATCCCGGCTTGCATGCCCTATGGATCCACCGCTGCAGCCATTTTTTATGGGCTGTCAAATTGAAAACCCTGGCCCGCATGGTGTCCAACCTGGGCCGTTTTCTCACAGCCGTGGAAATTCATCCGGCAGCCAAAATCGGCAAAGGCGTGGTTATTGACCATGGCTTTGGCGTGGTCATCGGCGAGACCGCGGAAGTGGGCGACCGGGTGCTGATCTATCAGGGCGTGACCCTGGGCGGCACGTCCCTGCAAAAGGTCAAACGCCATCCCACGGTGGAATCGGACGTGGTCATCGGCGCGGGCGCCAAAGTGCTCGGCAATTTAAGGGTGGGCGCCGGCGCCAAGATCGGCACCATGGCCGTGGTGGTGCGCGATGTGCCCGCCGGCTGCACGGTGGTGGGCAATCCGGGCAAAGTGGTGCGTTTGGCTTCAGGGGAAAGGCCGCCGTCGCCTTTGGATCACAATAAATTGCCTGATCCCGTGGCGGATGTGGTGCACCACCTGGACAACCGCATCAATGCCTTAGCCAAATTAATGGAAGAAAAGGGCTGCTTTACTTCCGAGGAGTTTGAAAAAAGGCACATGGCCGAGGAAGAGGTTTATGTCAGCTCTTTCTTGGAACAAGACGTTAACCGTGGTTCTAAACCAGCCAAGCCGGAATAAAACAATGGTCCCGCCATACCCTTTTGGCACAACCAGACATCATGGCGCAAAGTAGGTGTCCATAAGGGCGCATGCAATACGTCACTAAATAAACTCGACTTTGGCAAATTTGTTTTTATGGGCCCTCGGATCAGGATGAGGTAGTGGTTGGGCTGAGACAGGCAAGCTTTTCAGCGTGCCCCACCCATGATTTCAAGGCTTTTGCGGCAGGGTGACATGGGGATGGACCCCGGGTTTATGCTGCGGCCTGCTTTTGGGCCTCGGAAAAGCAAATTTGCCAAAGTCGAGTAAATAAACTTTACGCTACGCTACGCTGCGCGAAACGCGAAAAACGTAAATCCTGCTGACACAGACCAAGCGTCTTTTATACCGACCTGAACCGCCCTAAAAGTATACTAATAACATCTTTTTTATTGCGAATATCAATTGGATGCGCTTAAATAATATCTTCCAAAAACAAGATCGAAGTAGGTTGCAGTTGTTCCGTTAAATCATCCTTGTACAGGCAGTTGATTTAAGGAGCAAAAGAATGATCTTTGGGCACCATCAATCCTATCCAACTGATCCGACGACTTTAAGACAGCAGCAGCCTGCCTTTTTCCAGAAATGGAAAAAAACTGGGGCCTTGTTGCTGGCCATTTCCTTAATGCTTCCCTCATTTACCTGGGCTTTCTAGGAGTCTGTCGGACTTAAAATCATTAAAAACCTTATGTATGTTGCGTCTC
>CAYVTN010000065.1:0-10489 GCA_964454395.1 uncultured bacterium
TTTGGACTCTTTTAATTTCCGTTCCCGGCCGTTGATTTTGATGGTCATCTGACGCTGTTGATGAAGCCGCCGGTCCAGTTCAGGCACCAACGCCTCCAAGGATTGGGCGCTGCGCCAATACAACACCGCCCGGTCGGGAATGAGCTGCTTCTCTTCCACGGGCTGATCCTGGTTAAACAAGGTCAAGATCAGGGGCACCTGAACCTGATTGATGGTGCAATAAGCCTCCGCCTGAGGCTTACGAATCATGGCCAAGGTCAACTGCGCGTCTTCTCCGGGCTGAGCTTTTTTGACCTTAAGGATTGCCCCTTCCTTCAAGGGCGTGTCCAAGGTGGCCGGCTCGCCGTTGACCAGCAATTCGGCCGGCTGCCCCGGTTTTCCGGGCAGGCTCATGAATTGGCCGTCGACCGTGTATGTAACTGCCTGACCCGGCCTGGCCACCAATTGTTTGGCCTCATGACCGGCAGCCAGCAGGGCATCAAACACCGTGGTGTGCTCATGAAGGGCCAGCAACTGCACGCTGCGGTCATTGACATTCACCTTTTTAAATTTCAGGCCCCGGTCCTGGGCGGCAATCAAGCCAATGCCAAGGGGTGTCACCCATTCGATGCCTTCCATGGTACCGGGCCGGTTTTGGATGGCGGTAATGGTTTGCGGACCGCGCACCCCGATGCGATGGGGTTCTATTTGCAGTTGCCGCGCCAGGGCCGGCCCCAGGTTGGGGGTGGCACTGCCCCCGCCCACCATGACCACTGCCCGCGGCGGTTGTTCATTAAGTTTTAAGATCCCCTGCCCAATGGCCTCAGCCAAACGGTCCACCACCGGTTCCAGTATAGCCAGCATTTCTGTTTTGGAAACTTCGTGGACCTGCCCGAGCAAGGTCTGGTAGCTCACGACAGGGCCGCCCTGCATCAGGGATCGCTTCACCTTTTCGGCTTCATGAAATTCCAACAAGTAATGGTCGCTTAAATATTCGGTGATTTCATCACCGGCCATGGTCACCATATCATAGGCAAACACCGAGCCTTCTTTGGTCAAAGCAATATCGGACGTACCGGCGCCAATATCCACCAGGGCCAGATTCATTCGCCGTAAATCCTGGGGGATGGTGGCTTCAATGGCCGCGATAGGCTCCAAGGTGAGACGCTCCGCTTCCAGCTCCGCCTGACGCAGCACGGTCAACAGGGCGTCCACCACCTGACGCGGTAAAAACGTGGCGATGACCTTGGCGGCCATGCTTCTGGCCTGATGCCCTGCCAGATCTTCAATGACCTGGTCATCCAGTTTATAATGCACGGTGGAATAACCTACGCAATGAAGCTGGGCATTTTTTTCCTTGGCCTGCAAAGCGATCTGGGCAGCCCGGGCCGCGGCCAATTCCAGGGCCCGCACCTCAGGACGGGTGACTTCCGTGGGATAGGGAAAATGTATTTTTTTCTCAAAGGATTCGGTCAGCAAAGCCCGGCCGGCCGCAGCCACCGAGGCTGTAGTAAGAGACCGGCCCAGTTGTTTTTCCAACGAGGCTTTCAACCGGCGCACCACCTGGGCCACGGCCTCCACCTTGTGCACCTGGCCGTCGAGCATGGCGCGGTCCGGATGCTCCAGCATGTCTGCGGCGAGCACGCTCAGACCTTCCGCTGTTTTGGCAAGCACCACGCCCGCCACTTTGCGGGTACCGATATCCAATGAAAAAATCAAAGGTTGTTCACTCATGCATTCAATTGGGTAGCCTTTAAAATTGCATCCAGCGATGCCTGATCAGGAATGAGCAGCAGGAAACCTTGCATGATGTTCTCCGATTCACTAAATTGGGTGCCTATACAGATGATCTCTGTCATGGGTGGATAACCCTTGGCAATTTCCGAGACCACGGCGCCGGCAATATCGAACACCAATTGGGGTACGCTTTGGAGCAGCATGAGCCCCAAAAATTCGGTCAAGGCATTAAGGTAGGCACCGGCCAGGATATTGCCTGCTTCTTTTATAGCAGAATGTTCCATGGCCGACAAGGCCTGATGTTGCTGCAGATCGGTTTGGGTCAAAAGCCCGGCCAGCTGCAGGGCGCTGTTACGCGGCAGCATCAATACGATTTTAGCCGACACATCCCCCAGAACCTGCATGGTCACGCCGGCCACCAGGTTCTTGGCCCCGCCCACCAAATCGCTGGTTTTATCTATGGGCATGCACAGGACTTTGGGCACGGTGATCAGAATTTTCTTTCCGATCATTTGGGACAAGGCCGTGGCAGCATGACCGGCGCCTACATTGCCCACTTCCCGTATCGCGTCCAGCTGTAATTTGGTTAATGCCCGTATATCCGGCAATGTTTTATCCTCCTGATGGTAGAGACGCCATGCATGGCGTCTCTACAAAAACCATTTACGCCGTCAAACCATGCCTGCCGTCTCTACCTGCTTTAAACCAAGCTGGGCACATCCAGCACCAAGGCAATGCGCCCGTCGCCCAAAATGGTTACGCCGGACAAGCCCCGTATGCCCTTAAGCATCTGGCCCAGGGATTTAATGGCGATTTCCTGCTGGCCCAGCACCTCATCCACCAGCAGGCCCACCCGGATCTCACCCACTTCCGTAACCAAAATCGCGCGGCCTTGTCCTTCATTTTCCTGCCCCGGAACTTCCAGAAGCCGATGCAGCCGCACCAGGGGCAGCACGCTGTTGCGGTAGAGCACCACTTCTCCCTGCTGAACCAGTTTGATATCCGTAGCATTATATTCTATGGTCTCCACCGTATTGATCACCGGAATGGCGTAAATCTCATTGCTGACCCTGAACAACAACGCCTGGATAATAGCCAGGGTCATGGGCATCCTCAACACAAAAGTGCAGCCCTGGCCTACTTCGCTCTCAATGGACAGACTGCCGCCAAAGGATTCAATCTTGGTGCGCACGGCGTCCACGCCCACACCGCGGCCGCTGATTTCAGTAACTTTGGTGGCTGTGGTAAAACCCGGCAGAGCCACCAGATTGATCACATCCTGATCGGTCATTCGTTCAGCTTCATCGCGGGTGATGACGCCCCGTTCCAGGGCCACTTGTTTAACCTTAACCGGATCAATACCGCGGCCGTTGTCATAAACCTTAATGATGACGTGGTTTTTTTCCCTGGTGGCCACCAGCCGGATCTGTCCGGCTCGGGCTTTGTGCATGGCCATGCGCTCCTCGGGCGACTCAATGCCATGATCAATGGAATTGCGTAGCAAATGCACCAGGGGATCGTGAATTTCATCGAGCACCGTGCGATCCAGTTCGATGTCCTTGCCTTCCATGGTCAACTCGATTTCCTTGCCGTTTTCCTTGGCCAGATCGCGCACCATGCGCGGAAAGCGGTTGAAGATGTGTTCCATGGGCACCATGCGCACTTCCGTGACTTCATCTTGAAGTTCGTTGGTAATGCGGTCAAACTGGGCCAGGGCTTCTTTGAGCTCGCTTAAGTCATACTGTTTGGATAACTGCATTAAGCGGATTTTGTTGATGATCAATTCGCCCACCAGATTTTGCAAATTGTCCAGGCGTTCAATACTGACCCGGATACTCTGCAAAATGCGGTTGACGCTTTTTTGCTGGGCTTGCTGCTTGGGCACGGCGTCTTCCTTGACCGCCGCATTGCTCACCAACATACGTCCGCCCGCCTGCTTTTCCTCCAGAAATCCTTCCAGGTTTTCTTCGGAAAGCACCTCCGCTGAAAAAGAAGCAATTTCGGCCACATTCTTGATGGCCCGTTCAATTAAGGCCTTGGACCTTTTGGAAAGCAGCACTAAAATAAATTCCAGGCCAAACTCCCCTTCCTGTAGCACGTCCGGCCCCGGAATGCTGGCAATGATTTCCCCCTGTTCCGAAAGGCCTTTGTACACCATGAAGGCCCGCACTCCTTTAAAGGCACAGGTCTCCTCCAGTTGAACCGTAATGCCGTAGCTCACATAATCTTCCTGAGCTGCGTGGGTCATCAGATCTTCCAAATGATCCTTGGTGACTTCTTGTTCGGTGCCCCGAGCCGGCGCGGCCGTCGTTTTGGCTGCTGCTTTTTTCTTCACCGGTGCGGCATCGTGTTGTTCGCTGTCCAGCTCGTTTAATTTGGAAAGCAATACACTTAAATCCAGGTGTTTGGGATCAGCGCTGGAAATTTCTTCAATAAGCATTCCCAGAGCATCCAGGCATTCAAAAAGAGTGTCGATGACCTCGGGAGTGACCTCCTGTACGTTGCTGCGTAATTTATCCAGCACGTTTTCCATTTGATGGGTCAGTTCGGTGATTTGATCGAATCCCATGGTGGCGGCCATGCCCTTGAGGGTATGGGAAGTTCGGAAGATTTCATTGAGGGCATTGGGGTTTTGCGGGTCTTTTTCCAGGGCCAAGAGGGCTTGATTGAGCTGATCCAGGTGTTCCAAAGACTCACTGATAAATAAATCTTTATATTCTAATGTATCCATAATGCACCTAAGGGGTCGGGGTCATGATCAAGACAATGCATAATTTAGTCTTTGATGGTAACAGGAAAACCAAGGCCATGCAATACCCTTTTTGTTCCTGCCGGGCGCCCATTTTTTTGGGCTGTAACGCAAATTGACTGCACATGGTCTTGTTATCCCATAGGAAAATTATCGGTCCGGGACTTGCATTACCTTATCTTTTTTTAATACGTTCCCAGAATTACCCGGTTTAGCCTCCTGTTAACCCAAAACCGGATCCCTTAGCGGTGCCGCTGGTAGCGGCCCATCAGTTGGGCCTCGGCCACGCCGTGTTTTTTAAGAAGTGCCGGTAGTGATTGGGGCGTTGCATTATCCAATACCGCCACGTCCAAAGCGTAAAGTTTGAAAAAGTAACGATGCACCCCGCCGGGCGGACAAGGGCCGTCATAATGGGTATGACCCGAACTGTTTTTAAGTTCATAGGCAGCGCCGGGCACAGGCTCAGCTTCCTCCAGGCCGGTGGTCTCAGCAGGAATATTCACCACCATCCAATGCACCCAGGTGCCCATGGGCGCATCAGGATCATCACAAACCAGAACCAGACTTTTGGCACCGTCGGGCACCCCGCTCCATTGCAGGGGCGGCGATATATTTCTGCCGTCACAAGTATAACGTTGCGGAATGAATTCACCTTCTTTAAAGGCACTGCTGCTGAGTTGCATGCGCTTACCCTCCTTGACAAAATGGACTGGCTTGGCGGTCTTGTCCCTGGTTGTGTTCTGAAGCTTGGCCTGAACGGCAACGGCTGCCAGTAAAATTCCCGGTGCAAGGAACACGCCAATCATTGACTTCCTGAACATAGCCTCACCTCCTGAAGTGGTGGTTTCCGGAACAAACCTTTCCTTTAGTGGCCTGTTTTTGTCTTGCCTTGTCCCGCGGCCGGAGGCTGCGGCCACAGGGCCTGGGTCACCAGAGCGCATTCAATGCCGAAAAATAAATAACCGGCATAGCCCAACAGGGGCATTTCAAAAAGGTGGTAACGGTCCACCCAAGGCACTGCATAGTGCCATTTGGCCAGACTCAACCTATTCCAAAGTTCCCCAAAAAAAACGCACCCCAAGGCAGCCAGGGCCCACAGATAGAGCTCGCGCCATTGCCCGTGCTTCAACCTCATCCACCAGCTGGCGCGGCGGCGCAGCAATTGCAGGCTCATCATCACGCAAGCCGGTGCCAGCCACAACAGGGGAAAAAGGTAGTCCGGCCACAAAGCCAAGCCCGCCAGGCCTAACTAACCCAACACCAGGCCCCGGCAGAGGTTTGGTCCGGCCAACAGGCATTGCCCGCTGCGCCGGAAGGTGAGCGCATTGAGAACTACAATGAAGGAAAGCCAAAGTGGGAAAAAAGTATACCGTTGGCCCCATCCAAACCAGGGCAACCGTGTCCAGGCCAAATACCAGCTCAGCCCCAACAGCACCACGCCCCCTGTCCCCCACCAGGGCCAGGGGTTTTTCCCCGGCTGGGATGCAGGCTTTTTGGGTGTTCGCCAAATGCGGCCTTGCACCAGCATGACGGGGCCTAATACCATCGCAGCCCAAAAGATAAAAACCATCCAGGAAAAGCCGTGATGATCCATTATCCGCGTCTTGAAGGGAAAATCCAGGTAAGAAGCGATGGATTGACCTTGCAGGGCTATGCCCGCCAGGGGCATGGCCAAAAGCAGCAGCAACAGGTTAATGGCCCGGGATTTAACTTGTACCAAGGTCATGGCCCCTCCCAAGAGCTTGGGCATTAGTTGGCTCCAGAGCATTTGAAAGTAGTGAGTGGAAAGTAGAAAAGATCGTTCAAATGCAATCACCTTTCTACTCACTACTTTCACGTTTGCCAAAGTGTGTAGGGAACAGTCGCGACTGTTCCCTACACATCATCTACGAAAAAACGTAGATGTTGGAAATACAACCCGCATGGGCCAAACCACTGACTTTTTCAGCAGCCTGCTAATTCCTTGCAAACTAATTTCTCAAAGTCCCAGTGGCGGCGTGATTACTTGGAAGCCAGACAGGCCACTGCAATAGCGTAAAAACGGTTGTCCACCGTGTCGGCACGGGAATTGAGCACCATCGGTACTTTGGCACCGATAGCCACACCGGCCAGGGGTTCATTGGCCAAAAAAGTCTGGGATTTGGAAAGCATGTTGCCCGCCTCAATGTCAGGCACCAGCAAAATGTCCGCATCGCCCTGCACCGGGCCTTCCACTCCTTTTTCCCGGCAAACCCAGGGCGACAGGGCATCATCCAGGGCCAAGGGTCCGCTGACCAGAGCGCCGGTGATGATGCCTTTTTCAGCCATGTCCTGCAGGCGGGAAGCTTCCACAGTGGCAGGCATCTTTTCATTAACATACTCCACTGCCGCCAGCGCGGCGGCTTTGGGTTGTTCATAGTCCAGGGCATGAAGAAAATCAATGGCATTTTGCAGAATTTGGCTCTTTTGTTCCAGGTCAGGAGCGATGTTGACCGCGGAATCAGTGATATACAATAACCGTCCGCAGACTTTACTTTCCAGAATAAACAGGTGGGAAATGAGACGATCGCTGCGCAGGCCAAAGTCCTTGTTGAGAAGCGCCGACAAAATAGTGCTGGTCTTAAGGTTGCCCTTCATCAATAACTGCGCCTTGCCCTCGGCAATGAGCCTGACTGCTTCATAAGCTGCCGTCTTTTCATCCTTGGCATC
Organism: uncultured bacterium; assembly: GCA_964454395.1. Taxonomy (GTDB): domain Bacteria; phylum Oederibacteriota; class JAAXVQ01; order JAAXVQ01; family JAUVAV01; genus CAVQBK01. The sequence continues at coordinate 7,154 of CAYVTN010000065.1, forward strand.
CACCAGAACCTTGATGGGAAAATCCAGGTTCAACTCCAGGCGCAGGGCGTCGATTTTTTCCTTGTCCCCGGCCATAACGATTTCAGCCACCCCTTCCTGGTAAGCCTTGTTCAGCGCCAGCATGATCTCCTTGCTCTCCGGAACAGCCACAGAGATGGTCCGGTGGCTGCCTTTGGCCTTCTCCACCAATTCTTGGAATGTTTTAATCATCGTGTTCACATCCATTCTTGAATATTGATTTATCCCTGCTCGGATGCAGGGATAATGATTCCAAGGAAAACAAGTTATATGCAGGCTCAGGCTTTGCTTTCTTGGTGCGCACACCAGTGTTTGATGGCTTTGGCCAATGTTTCCGGTGTTTGCTTGTCTGTGGCCAAGGTCCAATCGGCCTTGGCATAAGCGCCCGCACGGGCCTGCAACAGGTGTTCAATACGCTTAGCCACATCTTCTTTGCTGCCGGTCAACAGCGGCCGTCCCCGGCCGGTACCCACCCGTTCCAAAATGACCTCGGGTGTGGCCGTCAGGCCGATCACCCAACCGATCTTTTTCATTAATGCCCAATTCTCTTCTTTTAAGACGATCCCTCCGCCCGTGGCAATTACCTGATCGGCGCTGCCTTCCTGGATCAGTTGGCGGAGTACGCCGGTTTCCAATCGCCGGAAGACGGCCTCCCCGTCCTGTTCAAAAATCTCGGGAATGGTTTTGCCTGCTTGATCAGCAATCAAATCATCGGTGTCCTTGGGTTGGATCGTGTATAACTTGGCCAGGGCTTGGCTGACCACCGATTTGCCGGTGCCCATAAATCCCACCAGCAGAATGGATCTCATCGTTTAGCCACCTGCCGCAGATAAGCTTTCCAATTGGCGGTTGTTTCATGAAGGGAATCACCGCCGAACTTTTCCTGCCAGGCTTTGACCAGTTCCATGGCAACCATGGCCTCACCTACTACGCCTGCAGCCGGCACCGCGCAATGGTCCGAGCGTTCATAGCCTGCCTCCAGATTTTTTTTTGTTTCCATGTCCACGCTGCGCAAGGGCTGTTTCAGGGTGGCAATGGGTTTCATGGCCGCTTTGACCAGCAGTGGTTTCCCGGTCGTCATGCCCCCTTCCAGCCCGCCGGCGTGGTTGGTCTTGCGACCGTAGCCCTTGCCTTGCCGGTAGGTAATGACATCATGCACCTGCGAGCCCGGTAGGCCGGCAGTTTCGAATCCCAGCCCTATGGCCACCCCTTTAATGGCGGGAATGCTCATCATGGCGCCGGCCAGGTGCATGTCCAGTTTGCGGTCCCACTGTACATGGCTGCCCAGGCCCGGTGGCAAGCCCAGAGCAGCCACCACAAAAACACCGCCCAGCGTGTCGCCATCGGCGATCACCCGGTCAATGGCGCGATGCATTTTTTGCGCTGCCGCAGGATCAGGACAACGGACATCGGATTTCTCCGCGGCCTGCATCATCTCGCGCTCACTGCGCTGGTCATAGCGTATCTTGACGGAACCGATGGATTCCACCCAGGACCCCAGGGTGACGCCAAAAGTTTCCAGCATCATTTTAGCGCAGGCACCGGCCGCCACCCGGGCGGCGGTTTCGCGGGCTGAGGCCCGCTCCAGAATATCGCGAATGTCATGGCGGTTGTATTTCAGAACCCCCACCAGGTCGGCGTGGCCGGGACGGGGACGGACCAGAGGACGCACCGAACCCTTGCGCGGCTTGGGTTCCATGGCCATGATGTCCGTCCAGTTTTTCCAATCGCGGTTGTGAATGAGCAGGCTGATGGGCGAGCCCAGGGTTTCACCGTGGCGCACGCCGGCAGTGATCTCCACCTGGTCGGTCTCGATTTTCATCCGCCCACCCCGGCCATAGCCGGTTTGGCGGCGCGCCAGTTCGCGGTTGATACGGCCGGCGGTAAAAGGCAGGCCTGCCGGAAGACCTTCAATGATCACCGATAAGGCCGGCCCGTGGGATTCCCCGGCCGTCAACAATCTGAACATGGAAACCGTCCTCTTTCCTCAAAATGGTATTGGCGTCCGCGCCGGCAAGATCTGCACACTTTGCATGGCAGGGGCGGGTTTCAAATCCCTCCCTGCGGGGATAACTTTCATTATTCCGGTTTGGCGCTTAGCATTAAATGTTGAACGGGACCAGGATGAACCATGGGTGGCCCTTCGTCCCTTCAGGAAAAGCCAACACAGGCAGGAAGGGACAGGCCCTTGCCCCAACATCAATAGCACTTCCCGGGGACAATGTCAATGCCGTCAACCCGGTATCAAAACGGAAAGTTTTATTCCAAAATATGGGTGGTTAAAAACACCACCAACTCCACCTTGTTTTTCTTGGTCACGTTGCTTTTGAACAGGAACCCCAACAGGGGCAGATCGCCCAAGAGCGGCACCTTGGATTCGGTGGTCACTTCATCATCCCTCACCATGCCGCCGATGGCAATGGTCTGACCGTCGTTCACCAGCATTTGGGTGTTGGCCGAGCGCGTGGTGGTGGCGGGCGGATTGGCGGTGCCCACCGGTGTGGTCACGGTCAGGCTCAAGGGATTAAGCAGCACCTGATTGCCTTTGGTCACCTGCGGTGTGACTTTAAGCACAATGGGCAGTTCCAAATAATCCACCATCTGGCTCACCACCCCATTGCTGACCACGCTGGTAAGATAGGGAATACTCTCGCTGGCCTTCAAGGTAGCTTCTTCTTTGTTGATGGTGGCAATCCTGGGATTGGAAATGGTGTTGACCAGACCCTTGGTCTCCATGGTTGAAAGGGTGGCGTTCAAATCCACGCCGGCTTGCAGGGCGCCCACGGTCAATGTGCCTACCTGGCCTACCGCCTTTGGCGAGGTGGCCACCGTATAGGTGGGATTGTTTCCGGCCGGTCCGACCGCATTCCAGTTAATGCCCAGGTCAACCTGATGAGTATCGGAAACTTCCACAATACGTGCTTCAATCATGACCTGTTGAGCCTTGGTGTCCAGGTTGCGGATAATGCGCCGCAAACTCTCCATGTTCCCGGGAATATCGGTAACCACCAGCGCATTTTCCGATTTGTTCTCCTTCACTTCCCCCAAGGAGGACAACTGGGATTTAAGCAAGGGCGCAATCTTGGCGGCATCCACATAATTAAGCAGGAAGGTTTTCGATACCAGCCGGCGCTGTACATCCATGTGGTTGATGATAGTACTGATTCTGGCCATGTCGCTGGGAATGGCCGACACGATCACCCGGTTGCCGTAACTATCCACCACCGTCTTGTCGCGGGCTCCTTCAGTGAAGGCTGTCTCAATGGATTCCTTGATATTGGCATTGTTGACATCCATATTTTTCAGGACAAAGATTTT
>CAYVTN010000066.1:0-6108 GCA_964454395.1 uncultured bacterium
CAACGGGACGCTTCAGGCCTCAAAGAGGCCTTACGCAGCGGTCACCTTTCTCCTAGCGCCTTTCGTATTTCTGATTAAATGCCCAAGCTCCCGGCGCTGTATTCTATATAAGATCCATCTCGTATTATTATCAATTCTGAAGGAAGGAATCACGCACCAATGATTATTTTGGAAAGCATCCTGTTAGGTCTGATTCAAGGGCTGACGGAGTTTTTGCCGGTCAGCAGTTCCGCCCACTTAACCCTGATTCCCCAACTGCTGCACTGGAAAGCCCCGCTTCTGCATTCCCTGGCTTTCGATGTGGCTCTCCATTTTGGGACCCTGGTGGCAGTGGTGCTCTATTTCCGTAAAGACCTGGCCTTGATGATCAGCCGGGCCCTGCGCGGCCTCATGGCCAAACGGCCTTTTGAGGATGAGCATGCCCGTCTGGGCTGGTGGATTGTTTTGGGCACGATTCCTGCGGTCATTGCTGCCTTGCTGTTTCAGGACAGCATTGAAACCGTTTTTCGTCACCCGCCCCGGGTGGCAGTCATGTTGATCGGTTTTGGGTTGATCATGGGCTTGACCGAGTGGGTGGCCAAGCAAAAGCAAACCGTGCGGGATATGTCCTGGTTGCAAGCCCTGGTCATCGGCGTGGCCCAGGCCCTGGCCCTGATGCCTGGTGTTTCCCGTTCAGGAGCAACGATCTCGGCAGGCCTGGCGTTGGATTTTAAACGGGGCGAAGCTGCCCGCTTTGCCTTCCTGCTCAGCATCCCTGCAATTTTGGGCGCTACGGTCTTTGCTTTCAAGGACATGGTTGCCGCGGCCGTGGATACGTCGTGGCTGGCTTTGGTTTTAGGCACAGTTGCAGCTGCAGTGTCGGGGTATGCCTGCATTGCCTTTTTACTGGCCTTTCTTCAAAAGCGGTCTCTTTGGGTCTTTGTCTTTTACCGGATTGTTTTTGGCGCTTTGGTTCTATTCTGGTATTATGGACAGCACTAATGGAGACGCCGGCCGGTGATGCCGGCCCACGATTATTTCAATCCTTACGGAGGTTGTCATGGATCCTGTTACTGCCCAGATGGTGCTGATGAACCAACTCGGTCAATTTTCCAACATGTTTCTCGATCAGATTCGAGCGTTGCTGCTGGGACTGGCCATTCTTATTGCCGGACTGCTGGCAGCCGCCTTGAGCGAATATTTGGCCTTGTTTCTTTTTCGTCTGGTCCGGTGGGAAAAACTGGCGCAATGGGCGGCTGTGGAAAGGGTTATCCGCAAAGCGCGGCCTGATCTTACGGCCTCCGTGCTTTCCGCCCAGGTCGTTTTCTGGCTGGTTTTGGGCAGTTTTTTCATGAAAGCCCTGGAAAAAATGAATCTGGGCTTTTTCAGCGAGTTGGGCACGGTTTATTTCGACCATGTGGGACAGGTGCTGGCGGCCTTGATGATCCTGGCGGTAACCTTGCTGGTAAAACGGGCCCTCAGCCAGCTGGCCTTGCTGCTGACGGACCACGAGGGCGCGCCGTTGGCCGCAGGTTTGACGGCGGCAGTGACCCTGAGTTTGGGGCTTTATTTGGCATTAATAACCATGGCCTTCAGCCGAGAATTAAGCATAGCCCTCAGTGTGCTGGTCATGATCGGCCAAATGGGCTTGACGGCCCTGCACTGGAACAGTTCAGGCCGGTCCTATTACACAGTCGTCAGAGTTCCAGACCAAGAGGAAGGATAAAACACCATGACGGAATTTGGCCGCGATGCCTGCGGCGATCTTAATCTGGCTGAAAGCAGGGAATGGCTGGAAACCAACGGCCTGGGAGGCTATGCCTGCGGCACTATTGCAGGGCTTAACAGCCGTGGCTATCATTCCCTTTTAACCGTTCCCTTAAAGCCGCCGCTGAAACGGGTGATTCTTCTTGCCCAACTCGATGAAGTGGTGGTCTACAAAGGGAAAAAATATCCGCTGGGCACCATGGAATATGAAAGCGGCGTCCTCAATCCCCGTGGGTACGTTTATCTGGAACGTTTTGTGTCCGAACCTTTTCCCACTTTTTACTACCGGCTGGGGGACCAGGTCCTGCAAAAACAGATCTTTATGAGCTATGGCAAGTCGCTGACCTGGATTACATACCGGCTGATGACCGAACCGGATGAAACGTTTAATCTTATGGTTAAGCCCTTGCTTAGTTTTCGCAGCCATCACCTTATGAAACGCAGCCGCTTGTTTGTCAATACCTACCATGATCTGGATCGTCATATTGTCAAAATTCTGCCGGATCAGCAAATGCCGTCCTTGTTTATCCACCATACCGCCGAAGGCTATGAGCATTCGGCTCACTGGTTCAACCACATTCTTTATCGTGAGGAAAAAAAACGGGGTCTTGACTGCAGGGAAGACCTCTATACACCGGGCATTCTGGATTTTGAATTGAAAAAAGACGCCTGGAATTACATGGCCGTCACTACCGATACGCTGGAGCAGATGGATATGCTGGCAGCCATGAAAAAGGAGGCCAGCCGGCGCAAAGAATTACAGGATCTGCTGCCGAAAGGAGATACTTTTGGGCGCCGCTTGTTGCGCGCAGCCGATCATTTTTTGGTAGATCGCGGAGAAGGCTTGAGCGTTGTCTCCGGTTACCCCTGGCTGGCGGAAAGCGGGCGCGAAGCCATGGTGGCCAGCATGGGCTTGACCATGGCCTGCCGTCGATATCAGGATGCTCGGCGCTTGCTGAAAACCTACGCCAATTACTGCGATCAGGGCATGCTGCCCAATCATTTTTCCGAAGAGCTGGCCGAACCGGTTTACAATGCAGTGGACGCCGCTTTGTGGTTTTTTATCGCCGTGGACTACTATCGTGCCCATACCCAGGACGAAGACTTTGTCCGGAAGATATGCTGGCCGGTGATGAAGAATATCGTTGCCGCTTACAGCACGGGCACCCGCTTCGGTATCCGCATGGATACGGACGGCTTGATCAATCTCCCTGAAGAAGGGGCCCAGTTGACCTGGATGGATGCACAGGTTGGTGACTGGGTGGCCACGCCCCGCGCCGGCAAGCCGGTGGATGTCAATGCCTTATGGTACAACAGTCTGTGCATTATGGCTGATTATGCGGATAAATTCGGCAGCAAGGCGGAAAAAGAGCGTTATGCCCGCATGGCGGCCAATGCCCGCCAAGGGTTCAGAACTTTATTCTGGGACGATGAGCAAGGCTACCTCTACGACCGGGTTGAAGATTTTCATAAAGACTTATCCTTCCGGCCCAATCAATTGCTGGCCCTGTCCCTGCCCTACCCCCTGCTGGAAGGACAAGAGGCCCAAGGTCTTTTACATCAAGTCATGGAACGGCTATACACCACTTTTGGATGCAGGACTCTGGACCGCAATGACGACCATTACCGCGGCTATTACGAAGGCGACATGATGACGCGTGAAGGGGCGGCTTTCCAGGGCACGGTCTGGCCCTGGATGACCGGCGCCCTGGCCGATGCCTGGCGAAGAGCTTATGGGGCCTCGGAAAAGACCGAGGACATGATACGCGCCTTACTCAAACCCTTTGAGTTGCACATGGAATACAGTGGCTTGGGGCTGATATCGGAAATGTTTGATGCTGAAGAACCACACCGTGCCCGTGGCTGTATTGCCCGGGCCTGGAACATCGCCGAAATTCTCAGAGTATACCTGGAAACCAATTACAAAGACTTGAAATAAAGCAGCTTCTCCGGGCTGTCAGTGCCGACGGGTTTTGGGCATTGTCAAACGCTGGCCGGTTCTATATAATCCAACCTTAACCCATTTGTGACAACGGTGGTACATCCTCATGACAAGACACAGGCTGGTGGCCATTGTGGGCCGCCCCAATGTAGGTAAATCAGCCCTTTTCAACAGAATCACGGGAAAAGCCCGCGCTATTGTGGACGAACATTCCGGTCTGACCAGGGATCGCAATTACGATCTGGCCCATTGGCTGGATCGTGAATTTTTGCTGGTGGATACAGGCGGCTTTGAATTGCATACCAGCGACAGCATTTTGGCCCAGATGCGCCTGCAAACGGAAATTGCCATAAATGATGCCGACGTTATCATCCTGGTGGTTGACGGCCGCACGGTTTTGGATAAAACCGACCGGGAATTAGCCGGCCGTCTGCGGCAATCGGGCAAGCCGGTGGTGTTGGCGGTTAATAAAATCGACAATGAAGAGCTGGAACCGGAGATTCATAACTTTTGGAATATGGGTTTCGGCCAACCGATTGGTATCAGCGCCATTCAGGGACGATGTGTGGATGAGTTGCTGGATGCGGTGATTGAACATATTCCTTCCCGGCCACGGGAGGATGATGATGATCTGACCATCAAAATGGCCATCGTGGGCATGCCCAATGCAGGCAAGTCCTCCCTGGTCAACACCATACTGGGAGAAGAACGGGTGCTGGTCAATGACACGCCCGGCACGACCCGGGATTCGGTCAGCTCTTTTTTTAATTTTCAAGGCAAGCCCTATCAAATCATTGATACGGCCGGCATGCGGGCCAAACGCAAGATCGAACATGCCGTGGAGCGTTATGCGGTCATGCGCGCCCTAAGAACAATTGAAGAAACGCATGTAGCGGTACTGTTGCTGGATGCGACCAAACCTCTGACGGAGCAGGAAGAGCACATCGCCGGCTTTGTTCATGAAGCCGGGCGGGCGTGCATCATTGCCATCAACAAGTGGGATCTTTTGGAAAAGACCACTCAAACACAGGACCAATATTTACAGACATTAAAAAAACGCATGCCCTTCATGGATTATGCTCCGGTACTCACCATTTCAGCCAAAACAGGCCAGCGGGTCAGTAAATTGCTGGAATTGGCGGCTTATGTCAATGACCAGCATGTCATGCGGATAAAAACGAGCTTGCTAAATAAGACGCTTCACGATATTATCCAAAAACAGCCGCCGCCTACCAAACGGGGTAAAGTCTTAAAAATTAAATATATCAGCCAAACCGGCGTGCGACCGCCGGCTTTTGCCTTGTTTGTCAATGATCCTGGCAGGATGCAACTCCATTACTTAAGGCATATCAAAAATGAATTCCGAAAAACATTCGGGCTGGAAGGCACGCCGCTGATTATGATGCTGCGCGCCGGAAAGGAGAGCACCCGTGATTAATTCTTGGCTAGGAATTATTGCGGCTTTGGTCCTCAGTTATCTTTTGGGCGCCCTGCCCACCGGGTATTTGGTCGGCCGCCTGCGCGGTCTGGACATTCGTACCTTGGGCTCGGGCAACACCGGCGCCACCAATGTCATGAGAACCCTGGGCCTGCCGGCCGGGGTGATGGTTCTGATCATAGATGCGGCCAAGGGGTTTTTGGCTGTGGCCTGGGTACCGGGTCTGACGCCCTATCCGGAATTTGACTGGTTGCGGGTTGCCTGTGGTCTGGCCGCAGTCCTGGGGCATACCTTTACCCTGTTTCTGAAATTTAAAGGCGGCAAAGGCGTGGCCACCACGGGGGGTGTGCTTTTGGCCCTGGCGCCCATGGCCGGGGTGGCAGCACTGTTAATCTTTGCCTGCATTGTGGCTCTGACCAAGACGGTTTCGGCGGGCTCGCTTATTTCAGCCTTGCTGCTGCCACCGCTGGTATGGATTTTGGGCGAAGCGGGCCAGGGATACAGCATCCTGTTAATGTCACTGCTGCTGGCCGTACTGATCATTGTCCGTCATAGCGGCAATATTCAACGCCTGCGTAACGGCACTGAGCATAAAATCGGGCAAAGGGTTGAGGTTAAAAACCACGAGGGAGAGCAATCGTGAGTGAACCGATTGCCGTTATTGGCGCCGGCGCATGGGGCACGGCCCTGGCCATGATTTTGGCCGGCCAGGGCAGGACCGTCAACCTGTGGGAATATTTTCCCGACTATGCCCGTGAGCTTCAAACTCATCGTGAAAATTACAAGTTTTTACCGGGCATTACGATTCCCAACCAGATTACCATTACCAATGACTTAGGCGCCTGTGTACAGGATGCGGCTATCATTGTTTTGGTGGTGCCCTCCCAGGCCTTGAGAGGGGTGGTGCAAAAGCTGGCCCAACTGGCTGTTACACCCCGCATTTTAGTAAGCGCCTCCAAAGGCATTGAAAACAACAGCCTGG
>CAYVTN010000066.1:6118-10408 GCA_964454395.1 uncultured bacterium
TATTCAGGACGCTTTTGACAGCCGCTGCAGTGTGGTGGCCCTCTCCGGTCCAAGCCATGCCGAGGAAGTGGCCCGGGGGTTGCCTTGCACCGTGGTGGCGGCTTCAGCCGATGAACCGGCTGCGGAAGAAATCCAAATTCTCTTTACGAATGATCATTTTCGTGTCTATACTACTTCCGATATTGTAGGCGTGGAATTGGGTGGATCTTTGAAGAATGTGATCGCCTTAGCGGCGGGCATTTTGGACGGCCTGAGTTTGGGGGATAATGCCAAAGCTGCCTTGCTGACAAGAGGGCTGGCGGAAATTGCACGCTTGGGTCAAGCCTGCGGCGCCGCCCGGGAAACCTTTGCCGGGCTCAGCGGCATGGGTGACTTGGTGGTGACTTGTACCAGTCAGCATTCCCGCAATCGGCGGGTTGGAGAAGAAATTGGCCGGGGAAGGCGGCTGGATGATATTCTGACGGATATGGAAATGGTGGCAGAAGGCGTGCAAACCACCCGGTCAGCCCTTGCCCTGGGGCAGCGGATGGACGTGGAATTACCCATCATAGAACAAGTCCATGAAGTTCTGTTTGCCAATAAATCAGCAAAGGATGCAGTGCGCGTTTTAATGCAGCGTCCCTTCAAGCCGGAACGATAGTCAGTGCAAAGCAACGTTGGCGGCGCGCCGGGAGGTGTATGATGAAAGACGGGGAAAAAACGGTTACCAAAGCGGAATTGGCTGCCAGTATTTCCAAATTGGGCCTGTCGCTGCGGTTTTCCCAGACCGTGGTAGATTATATTGTTCAGGAACTGATCCAGGCCCTTAGCCGGGGAGAAGTGATTCATTTGGTGGGGTTTGGCGCCTTTCGGTATAAAGTACGCCATGCCCGGCAAGGGCGCAATCCCAAAACCGGGGAGCAAGTGGCTGTGCCTGATAAAAAAATTATTCAGTTTAAACCAGGCAATGAACTCAAAGAGCGTATCCGCAAAGCCAAAGAGCCACTTCAAGCCGAGCCGGAAGAGGGCATTGTTGATGGTCAATGATCCTGTTTCCAAGTCCATGCCAGTACCGGTCGACAAAATGTTTTATCAAATTAAGGAAATCAGCGAACTGTTGGGCGTGAAAGCCCATGTGCTTCGCTATTGGGAAACGGAATTTTCCCAACTGCGGCCGGATAAAGGCAGCACGGGTCAACGTATTTACCGCGCCAAGGATCTGGAATTGGTTAAAAGGATCAAAACGTTATTATATGAGGAAAAATTTACCATTGCCGGTGCCAAGAAAAAATTGGCTGGAGAATTACGGAATGATAAATTGCAGATGGATTTGAATTTAAACTTGCGTGAAAATCACTTATTGAATACAATCCATAAAGTTAAACGCGAGTTAGAAAGTCTCTTGACCATTTTAAGTCAATAATTTATAGTCTAAGCCCTGTCGGGGCGTAGCGCAGTGGCTAGCGCGCACGCTTGGGGTGCGTGAAGTCGGAGGTTCAATTCCTCTCGCCCCGACCAGTCCTGCGCCACATGGCGCAGGCCGAGAATCGTAAATCGAGAGTCGACGACTCGAGATTTTCGATTCGGTCGATTATCGACTTTCGATTTTCGCGGTTTTAAAAGAGACGGCGGCTCCATCCAACCCGCAGGCGTATCCGTATCCAGCATTCCAGATGGGGGAACATCCCCCATTCCAATCTTCCCGCTGACGTTTCCCAATCCCCCTATTGTCGCGTTCGGAATCTCGATCATTTTCCTTGTTGTTTTGTTTGCTGCAGTTTGGTCATTTTGCGATATAAGGCTTTAAGGAATTTCCCGCCTCTCTCTTCCTTCACCCATAGGATTCCTTGATTGTCTGCATACCACATAAATCGGCACCCCGTGCATGATCGTCCCCGGGAACCTGAACGCCCATCCCTACCCCCCGTCCATCTCCCAGGAATAATTCTTTTTGGGATTAAAATTTTCCTCTTTTTTGCCGTAGCTTTGCAAGTCAGCAGCTAATGGAAGGGAGGTAAACAACCAATCAAACGGTTTTTGCAGGTTTAATCAAAAACATTGTCCAACGAAGGAGGAAATACAAATGAGAAGGATCGTACTGTTGCTTTTGGGAACCATGGCTATTACCACGGCCGGCTTTGGCGCGGCTATGGACAATAATGGTGTGGGAACGCGCGGCGGGAGCATGGGCTCGGCCTTCACGGCCGTGGCCGATGATGCCAGCGCGGTCTTCTACAACCCCGCAGGATTGGCCCTGATTCCCAACGACAAGGTTAATTTGGAAGCGATGTCTATTTTCATGACCACCGATTATAGTGTGACGCCCGAAGGCGGAGAAGCCGTCAAAAGCGCGGAACCGGCGGTTATTCCCGGATTTTTTGCCTCCAAAACTTTTGGCAATTTAGGCGTGGGGTTCGGCTTGTATGTTCCTTATGGTGGCGCTACGCTTAAATACAAAGATTATCCTGTTACCGGTGCCGAGTTATCAATGTCGTTTGGCGCCATTGCGCTCACGCCGGCTATTGGTTATAAGCTGATGCCCAATTTGGCTGTAGGCCTGAGCGCCTCCCTGTATATTGCCATGATGGACCAAACGATGCCGGAGCTATTATTCACACCGCTTCCTACTCTGGGGAAGTCTGTGACGACGCTGTCGAGCACGCCTGCGGGATACAATGCCAACCTAGGCGTGTTGTTTAAAGCCACCGACGACTTGAATCTTGGTGTGTCCATCAAGACGCCTGCGGCCATGAAAATTTCCGGTAAAACCAAGATAAGCACGTCGGATGGGACCGAATTGGCCTCGATGGATACCGACGCCAAAGTCACCCTTCCGCTTTACTTGGCCGTGGGCATCAGCGATAAAGTGACCAAAGACCTGCTGCTTAGCTTTGATTTCTGGTACCAGATGTATAGCAATACCGACAAGATTGTCATAACCACTGATGGCGTAGATATGGAAACAAAAACATATTACAAGAACGCCTTTCAGGCCGACCTGGGCGCGGAATGGAAGGCCACCGACGCGCTTACAATCCGCGGCGGATTCAAGTATGTACCAGGGGCCACCGAGGATGACGGCATTACGAACGGCAGTGGCCTATCCATGGACAACGATGAGATCGTGGTCTGTGTGGGCGCTGGGTATGATATTATTCCCGACTGCTTAAGTCTGAACTGGAGCGGTATTTCCGTGATGGCCATGGACCGGACCATCAACCACGTAACCTACCATCAGGGCATGATGGGCGGTTTGGCCGGCTTGCAGGTGAAATTCTAAAAACGGGATTCAGCTTGGAACGCAAGTTGTCTTTCCGGGGCGGCGGTTTGGCCGCCGCCCCGGAAACCTTGATCCCTCCGGCCGCACGGCCGGGCGCTTGCCCCTCTTTGGTATCTTCCGCTATTCAAGTAACCGCAGTCCTGCTTTTTGAGAGTGGATAATGCTAGTCCGAATTCCACCATCAAGTTCCGAATTGACTTTTTAGCACAACGCCAACCCAGCGGAGCTGGATAAGATTCTGTATATCTGGATTATCTACGGTTTTTGCGTAGATAATCCAGATATAGGCTCTAATCATGAAAATTGGTTTCACCAATTGCTTGTTGGTGTGAGGAGCCCACCTTTGGCCAATAAAAATTTGAGGAGGGATTTAGGTGATTATCCTTTCTTGATCTTTTTCTTATTTTTCGTATAATGTCACAAACTTAAATCGGGGCGTAGCGCAGTGGCTAGCGTACCTGCTTCGGGAGCAGGGGGTCGGAGGTTCAAATCCTCTCGCCCCGACCAGTTCTGCGCCACATGGCGCAGAACCGAGAATCGATCCCGTCAACAGCAACGGGACAGGCAATCGAAAGTCGGGAGTTGACGACTCGAAATTTTCGATTCTCGGTCGATCATCGACTTTCGATTTTCGTGATTTTCAAAGTTGAACCCAAAGGTGCAAGCAGGCCTTACAGGGTAGTGAATCTTGACATGGATGAGAGGCAAGGGGATGGCCCCAATTAAGTGGTTTATCAGTTGCGTCGGGGTGGGGGTCCTCGTTTTTTTTGTCTTTAATGCTGCCAGGGCGCACCTGGATGAAGGCACTTATTATTTGGAACAATGCAGTTCTTTAAATGGGCCCACCGGCTGGATCAATATTCCGTCGCCGTCCATTGCAGATAATGGTAAAATAACAGCCGGCCTGGACCGTGGCTTGGCCAAGTGTAATCTGGGATTGCTGAATGTGATGGAGGTCGGCTTGTTTTTCCAAGCTGACAAACTGGGAAAACAATTCGATCACTATAAAAATTTGTCCACGTGGGAAGAGG
>CAYVTN010000067.1:0-10401 GCA_964454395.1 uncultured bacterium
GGCATAAATTATTTTTTTAGGAATCAAATTATTTTTAAGCTGAATTTATCCAATAGCTGCAGGGTCGCAAAATTGTGAGCCCCTGCAGAATACGGTTGTCGGCTTTACCGGTTTAGGAGGAAAAGGAATAATGGCAATAACTGCTGCAATGGTTAATGAATTAAGACAAAAAACAGGCGTGGGCCTGATGGACTGCAAAGCCGCTTTGCAGGAATGCGACGGCGATTTTGAAAAGGCCATGAAATATTTAAGGGAAAAAGGATTGGCCTCTGCGGCCAAAAAGGCGGACCGCAGTGCCACGGACGGCACGGTGGCTTCCTATATTCACGCCGGCAGCAAGCTGGGCGTGTTGATCGAGGTAAGCTCGGAAACGGATTTTGTGGCCAAAACAACTGATTTTCAGGAATTGGCCAAAAATCTGGCCATGCACGTGGCCGCTGCCGCGCCCGCTTATGTGAAGCGGGAGGATGTTCCCGCCCAGGTGGTCGAGCAGGAACGGGAGATCTATAAAAATCAAATGGCCGACAGCAAAAAGCCGGCCGAGATTATGGATAAAATCATCACCGGCAAACTGGATAAATTCTTCCAGGAAACCTGCCTGCTGGAACAGGCCTATATCAAGGATCCGGATAAGAAAATCAGTGATTTGATTGCCGATGCGGTTGCCAAAGTAGGCGAGAACATCCAAGTCAAACGTTTTGCCCGCTTTGCCGTAGGTCAGGAGTAACAAGGGTGCCCGGCCGAGGTGCTGTAGGCATGAAGTACCGGCGGGTATTGCTTAAAATTTCCGGCGAAGGGTTGGCCGGGGCGCAGGGCTTTGGGATTGATCATCAAAAAGTCCGGGCCGTGGCCACCCAAATCCGGACGTTAATCAAAAAGGGCGTTCAGGTTGCCCTGGTGATCGGCGGTGGCAATATTTTACGCGGCGCCAAGGCGGAAATCGAAGGCATGGACCGGGTCGCCGCGGACTACATGGGCATGCTGGCCACGGTACTCAATGCGCTGGCCATGCAGGACAGCTTGGAAAAGCTGGGCGTGGCCACCCGGGTACAGACTGCGATTGAAATGCCCAAGGTCGCGGAAGTCTACATCCGGCGCAAGGCCATCCGCCATTTGGAAAAAGGGCGGGTGGTGATTTTTGCCGCCGGCACCGGCAATCCTTATTTTTCCACCGATACCGCCGCCACCCTGCGGGCTATTGAGATCAATGCTGATGCGATTCTCAAAGCCACCAATGTGGATGGGGTCTATTCAGCGGATCCCAAAAAGAATCCGCGCGCCAAACGTTACCAACAGCTAACCTATATGGAAGTCATCCGGGCCCAGCTCAAGGTCATGGATACGACAGCCATCAGTTTGTGCATGGAGCAACGCTTGCCTATTCTGGTTTTTAATTTAATTCCGGAAAAAAATATTTTAGCCGCGGTCGCAGGCAAACCCATCGGCACTATCGTGCATTAATGTCAGAAGACTAAGGAGGCCCATCATGGCAGAAGATACGCAAACGGTCGTTAAACAACTCAGGGAAAGAATGGAGAAGTCGATAGAAGCCCTTAAACGGGAATTTTCGACGGTCAGAACCGGCCGGGCGTCCTCGGCCCTGCTGGAACCGGTCAAGGTGGAATACTACGGCAATTTAACGCCGGTCAATCAGATTGCTTCCATTGCCACGCCCGACGCCCATACTTTGGAAATCAAGCCCTGGGACGGCAGCATGGTCAATGAAATTGAAAAAGCCATTTTAAAAGCCAACCTGGGCATCACGCCCAACAGCGACGGCCACATCATCCGCATGGCGTTTCCCTCCTTGACGGAAGAACGCCGCCGGGAATTGGTCAAACAGGTCCATAAAATGGCGGAAGATTTAAAAGTGGAGATTCGCAATCATCGCCGCAAAGCGTTGGATGGCATCAAGCAGTTGAAAAAAGACAAGGCCATCAGTGAAGACGACGAGCGGGTGGAGGACGGCAAAATCCAAAAACTCACCGATGAATACATCGAGAAGACCGAGCACATCACCAAGACCAAAGAGAAAGAATTGTTGGAAGTTTGATCTTCCACCGGGTCCTTTGATGGCGAGGCCCCCTGGTGCACGGGGGGCTTTTTTTTAGCAGGCTGCTGAAAAAACCTTACAAGAGTTGACCGGCATCGAGCCCATCCGGGGCGCGTGTCTTGCGAAATACAACCCGGATGGGCCAAGCCACTGGCTTTTTCAGCAGCCTGTTAGGTGAAAAAGGTGAAATTGCCATGTCCAAGCGCAAAGAGTCGGCCCCACAACATAGGTTGTCCAACACCCTGCCCAGGCATGTGGCCGTCATCATGGACGGCAACGGGCGCTGGGCTAAAAAACGCGGCCTGCCCCGGGTGGAAGGCCACCGCGCCGGCATGGCCTCGGTCCATGCCATTATCCGGGAATGCGGCCGCTTGAGGATTCCGTACCTCACCTTGTATGCTTTTTCCACGGAAAATTGGCGCAGGCCCAGGCAGGAAGTCAATTTTTTAATGCGTCTGCTTATTGAGTATTTAAAAAAAGAACTGGATGAACTCCACCGTCAAGGCGTGCGCCTGCGCATGCTGGGCCGGCGTGACCGTATTCCCAAACGCGTGCTTGATTACATTGACTTTGCCATTGCCACTACCAAGGAAAATCATGGGCTGAACCTCAACCTGGCTTTCAATTATGGCGGCCGCCAGGAAATTGTGGATGCCGTCAATGCCGCGATGGCCGCACCGCAGCAGCCCCTGACGGAAACGTCCTTTGCAACCTTTCTTTATACCAGCGGCATGCCGGATCCTGACTTATTAATCCGCACCTCCGGTGAAATGCGTCTGTCTAATTTTTTATTGTGGCAGCTGGCCTACGCGGAATTGGTGGTGACGCCCGTGCTGTGGCCCGATTTTCGCGAATCGGAATTGGCGCAGGCCCTGCAGGAGTACAAGAGCCGGGAAAGGCGCTACGGCGGCATAGGAGAAAAAGCATGAAAAAGCGGCTCCTGGTGGCATTGGTGTTTTTACCTCTTTTTGCCTGGATTATTTTTCTCAAGACACCTTTGCCTTTTTTGGTGTTGCTGGTCGCGGGCGTTATCCTGGCCACGCTGGAGCTGGGACAGCTGATCCGCAACCGGGATATCCGCTTCAGCTATGTCATTACGCTGAGCGCTATTTTAGCCATTATGTTGTTGGCCTGTTTTCCCGCCTTGCTTAAGAACTGGGAAGGCAAAAGCGCCGATGCCTTCTGGTCCATTCTTATTATCAGCATGCTTGTCTTAAGCCTGCGCGAAGTATTGATGGGTTTCCATAAGGATAATTTTGCCAACATCAGCGCCAATCTCTTTGCCATATTACTGGTGGGCGGGATCGGCAGCTTTGTGGCCCTGTTGCGTTTGCTGCCGCAAGGTCAGTGGTGGATTTTTATTCTCTTTGGCTACAACTGGATTTATGATTCAGGCGCATTGTTTACGGGTATGCTGTTGGGAAAACATCAGTTGGCATCCACCATTTCACCGGCCAAAACCATCGAAGGCCTCGCCGGTGGCCTGGTGATGAATATCGTATTTGGCAGCGCGGTTTATTTTCTGATGATTCCGGCGGCCTTGGGCTTTTCCCTTTGGGGCTTCGTGACCTTGGGCCTGCTCCTGGGCTTATGTTCCCAGGCCGGGGATTTGGTGGAGTCGCTGATCAAGCGCTGGTCCGGGCAAAAAGATTCGTCCACCTTCATTCCCGGCCATGGAGGTATTCTGGACAAAATTGACAAACTGATCTTCTCGGCGCCGGTCCTGTATTTGATCACGAGGCTGATGGAAAGATTATGAGAAGTATTAAAAGAATCAGTATTTTGGGCTCCACCGGGTCCATTGGCGTTTCCACCCTGGATGTGGTGGCCCGTCACCGCGGGCAATATCAAGTGGAAGCCATGGCCGCCCATCGCAATGTAAAAAAACTGGTCAGCCAGATTAAACGCTTTCATCCGGCTCTGGTGGCCGTGGCTGATCCGGAAGCCGCTACGGAGGTTAAAAAACACTGCCGGCGCCTGAAGCTCGCCACCAGGGTGGTCGGCGGCGAAACGGGCGTTTGCCAGGCAGCGACCGCGAAGCGCGCTTCTCTGGTTATTTCCGCCATCGTGGGCCAGGCCGGGCTGGTGCCGACCATGACGGCCATCCAAGCCGGTAAGGACATCGGACTGGCCAACAAAGAGACCCTGGTCACTGCCGGCCCCTTGGTCATGGCCGCAGTCAAAACTCATGGGGTGAAATTATTGCCCGTTGATTCGGAACATGCAGCCCTGGACCAATGCCTGCATGGCCACCGGGGGGTTGAAGTCAAACGGCTGATTTTAACAGCCTCCGGCGGACCCTTTGCCAAAACCAGTCTGGCCCAATTGCGCCGCGTCGGCAAAGAAGACGCCTTGCAACACCCCACCTGGTCCATGGGAAGAAAAATCACCATTGATTCAGCCACCTTAATGAACAAAGGGCTGGAAGTCATAGAGGCTCATTATTTATTCGGTATTAGCTATGACCACATTGAGGTGGTGATTCATCCCCAGAGCATCGTACACTCCATGGTGGAGTATGTTGACGGCTCCACGCTGGCGCAGTTGTCTTCGCCCGATATGCGTTTGCCCATTCAAACAGCCTTGACCGCACCGGCGCGCTTGGCCAGCAGCGTCAAACCGCTCGATTTCACCCAAGGGTTAAACCTGACCTTTGGGCCGCCCGATGCCACACGCTTTCCCTGCCTGCAGCTGGCCTACCAGGCCGGCCGGCAGGGCGGCACGGCCCCGGCCGTATTGAATGCCGCCAATGAAATGGCGGTGCAAGCCTTTTTGGAAGACAAACTCGGATTTTTAGACATACCCAAAGTCATTGCCCGGGTGCTGAACCGTCATCCTTATGCCAAAAGGCCGTCGTTAAGGATGATCCAACAAGCCGATCTTTGGGCAAGACAAGCGACCGCGGAGGTGATTGCTTTATGGAAACAGTCGTCCAGATCATGAGCACGGCCGGGGCCCAGGTTCACCTGGGACCCATGCTGGGCTCGCTGAAAATTGTGCTCATGGGTGTTCTGGCCTTGGGCCTGCTTATTTTTGTCCATGAACTGGGGCATTTTGCCGTAGCCAAATGGACGGGCATTAAAGTGTTGAAATTTTCCCTGGGCTTTGGCAAGACCATCATCGGCTTTGCCCACAAAGGCACGGAGTACGTAATCTCCGCCTTGCCCTTGGGCGGTTTTGTGAAAATGGCCGGGGAAAATCCCCAGGAAATCAAGCCGGAAGCCGTGGAAAAGGGCGATTATTTTTCCAAACCCTGGTGGATACGGCTGCTGGTCTTGCTGGCCGGACCGGGCATGAACCTGCTGACAGCCACCCTTATTTTAGGCATGCTCTATTGGGCGGGGTTTAATGTGCCCCTTTCCAAGCCGCAAATTGTGCAGGTGGAACCAGGCTCACCGGCGGCCACGGCCGGGTTGCAGTCAGGTGACGTGATTACCAGCCTGAACGGACAGCCCACGGACAATTGGGAAAAATTTGCCGAACAATTGAACCAGGCTTCAGTTCAGGACCAAGGCGTGCCGGTGCAGCTTGATGTTGTCCACGACGGGCAGGCGCATATGGTGGCAGTGACGCCGCGCCGGAAAGAGGCCAAGGCCCCCTGGAGACTGGGGGTGGCCATTGCCCCTGCGGCCACCACCACTATTGACCGGGTCATTGTGGGCACGCCTGCTGAACTGGCGGGCCTGAAGAAAGGCGACAAAATTTTGGCGGTGGAAGGTCATCCGGTCTGGAGCAAATATGGTTTTCAAAAGCAGCTTTGGCCGCGCGCCGACCAGCCGACCAATTTGCAGGTACAACGGGATGAAAAGATTTTCAATATCCGGTTAACGCCCATGGCCCAGGAATATCCCAACCAGGGCAAGGTGGGTGTTATTGGCGTGGGCTTCAAAGCTTCCGATCAAGAGACGAAGGTGTCCTATCCCTTTTTTACGGCCATGGGCCTGGGCGTGAGCCATACCTGGTCCATGTCCAGGCTGATCCTGGTTTCCCTGGGACAAATGATTACCGGTAAATTGTCCGTCAAGGATTCGCTGGGCGGACCGATTACCATCATGCGCATGGCCGGCCAGGAAGCCAAGAGCGGCTTGAAGGATTTTCTTTTTTTTATTGCCGGTATTTCCATCATGCTGGCCATTTTAAATCTGCTGCCCATTCCGGTGCTGGACGGCGGCAGCGTGGCGTTTTTTCTGATCGAAGGCATCATGGGCAAACCAATATCCTTGAAAATCCAGGAGCGGGCCCAACAAATCGGATTCCTGTTTCTCATTGCCCTTATGCTTTTTGCCACGGCGAACGATATTTATAAGTGGATTTTGTCGGCCATGGGCAGGGGATAGGACCAACCCGTTTGCGCAATCGGTGGAGATTTCGGAAAACACCGAAATAAAAAATGTCTCACGCCAAGCACGCCAAGCCGCAAAGAAAGAAAAACATAGGATGATGGAAGGTTTTAATTCCAAAATAATTTCATCTTTCCTTTGTGCCTTGGCGTGCTTGGCGTGATAAAAATCTTTACATGAACTCTGTAAAATTATCTACGCTTCGTGCGTAGATCTTGCTGACACAGTATCTGACACGATCAGGCAACCAACATGAAAAGACATAAAACCAGAACAGTTAAAATAGGCACCGTCCGGATGGGCGGCGATCATCCGGTATTAATTCAATCCATGACCAACACCAAAACTCATGATTGGAAAACCACGGCACGGCAGATCCGGAAGTTGGCCGGCGCAGGGTGTGAATTGGTGCGCGTGGCCGTGCCGGACCAAAAAGCACTGAGCGTGCTGCCCGCCTTGATTAAAAACGCGCCCATACCGCTCATTGCCGATATTCATTTTGACAAAAAACTGGCTCTGGGCGCCATGGCGGCAGGCATGGCCAAAGTGCGCATTAATCCGGGAAATATGGAACTGGCCGCAGCTTTGGAAGTGGCGCGCCAGGCGGCGCTCAGGCACGTGGCGGTACGGTTGGGCGTCAATGCCGGCTCCTTGCCGGAGCAGGCCAAAAAGAAATGCAAAACCCCCCATAGCCTGGGCAGGCTTATGGCGCGTACGGCCTTGCACTATGCCCGCTTGTTTGAAAAACAAGGCTTGAAGGACATCGTCCTCTCGGTTAAAGCGTCGTCCATTCCGGCGACCATTGCCGGTTACCGGCTGTTGGCTGAACAAAGCGACTACCCCTTGCACTTGGGATTAACCGAAGCCGGCAGTTTTCTGGCAGGATCAGTCAAAACCGCGGCCGGTTTGTCCCCTCTTCTGTTGGACGGCCTAGGCGACACCCTGCGGGTATCGCTGACCGGTGATCCGGTCAGGGAGGTTCGGGTTGCCAATATGCTCCTGAATTTTACCGGTGCACGCCGCCGCGGCGTGGACGTCATTGCCTGCCCTACCTGCGGACGGACGGAAGTGGATCTGGCCGGCATGGTGGAGCGGGTTGAGAAAGCATTGGCCCACGTTTCCCAGCCGCTCACCGTAGCGGTTATGGGCTGTGTGGTCAACGGGCCGGGTGAAGCCCGCCATGCTGATGTGGGCCTGGCCGGGGCGCCGGACGGCAGTTTTATACTGTTTGCCAAAGGCCGTGCCCTGCGGCGCGTGGGCGCCGAGGCTGCGGTTCCCGCGCTTTTGGCGGAAGTCAAACACCTGCTCCATCTCGATAATAAGGAAGCTTGAATATGCGATTAACCAATATTTATTGCGGATTGGGCCGTGCATCCATCCTCAGGCGGGTGTTGGATTTTGCAGGCTACAGACATGCCTGTACTCTGCAAAGGCGTTTCCCAATGCCGCCCAAGACCCGTAGCGGCCTTTCGGAAAAAATAGCCTTTCCGCAACCAACCATCAAATGGACCATGCTGCTGCTCCTGGGCGCAGCTATGATACAACTCTTATCAGGATGCGGCCGGGGACCTGCCGTTATTCCGGTGGAAGCCAATCCGGTGAGCCTGGCGGTGGATCCCAGAGGCGAGCATCTGTATGTAGCCTGCCAAGGCAGCCGGCATTTGATCGCCTGGGACCTGAAAAAGAAAAAGCGCACGGCCATGGTGACCATCGGGCCGGGGGCTGACCGTTTATATATCGACCGCAATCAAAGCCGGCTGGTCTTGCTGGATCAGAAGGACAAGAAAATTTTGTATTTCACTTATCCCCAACTGAGCTTGACCAAGGCACAGCCTCTGGCGGAGGTTCCCAGTGCCTGGACGGAAGATCCGCAAACCCGCCTGCAATATGTGGCCCAGCGGGAGAGGGATTTGATTCAACCCTATTTGGACAGCCACACCATGCCGGTGATTCCCATTGGCCTGGGTCCGGCTGACATGGTGATTCAACCGGACACCAACTTGTTGTGGTGCGCCAATGAGAAAGCCAATGAAGTGGCCGTAGCGGATCTGACGTCCAATCTGGTGCTCAAAAGAATTCATGTATGGGCCAATCCCCACCGTCTGGTGTTTTCACCCTTAGGGGACAAATTGTTCGTGTTGTGCATTGGCCGCGATGCCGTGCCGTCCAAAAGTGTCATTCAATCAATCGACTTGGATTATCAAACCGCGGGCCTCACCTGGGCGTTGGGGCCAAAGGTACGCCATGTGGCCATGGATCCCAAACAACGCTTTTTGTTTACGGCCGGCCAGGAAGACGTTAAAATCATTTCCCTGGATACGGGCATTATCCTGCGCCGGATCAAGCTGGCCCAACCGGCCAATGCCCTGGCACTTTCTCCCGATGGAGAGCGGCTGTATGTGGCCTGTCAGGGAGAATCAATGGTCAGGCTTTTCCCGGTGGACCGGGAACATTTGATCGGAAAATAGCTGGAACATAGTAACTACTCGGGTCTTTTGCGTATCCAAGGTGCGCTAGCTAGTTTTTGTTGCGTAAGCGGGTTGTTTAAGCAAAAATGCCCTTTCCGCAACAAGAACTAGCTACGCTCAATATGGTCGAAATGACCTGAGCAGTTACGGAAGATAAATCTATTTAAAGACGCCGATCTGACGGACATGACTATTCGGCTAACCTTTGGCAGGAGCAAGGCCGATACTAAAATCGAATTAAAGCGGCGGGGGCGGCAAGACACACCGTTATTCAACAGGAATCAAATACCAATGGTAATCATGCAGATGATCACCATGATGACGAATGGATGAACCAATGAACATAGGACTGGTTACCGATACGTATTTTCCCAGGGTCAACGGGGTGGCGAAATCCATACAGACCTTTGCCCAGGAGTTTGAAAAATTTGGCCACCGGGTTTATATTTTTGCACCGCAGTTTCCGGAAGCCAAGGAATCGACGGATACGCTGTGGCGCTTTCCCTCGCAATACCTGTTTTTTAATCCTGAAGATCGTCTGCCCAATCCTTATCGAAGAAAGTCCCGCGCCTTTTTTAAAAAAGTGCCTGACCTGAAACTGGATGTGCTGCATACCCAGACCCCCTTCGCTTTGGGCATCGCCATGGCCCATTTAGCCAAGGAGCTGGGGATTCCAACCCTGCACACCTACCACACCTTGTTTGAAGCCTATATGCCGCATTATTTTCCCTTTGTACCCAAGAGCATGAGCATTCCTTTTGCCAAAATGATGAGCCGGATTTTGTGTGACATGCATGATTATATAATTGTGCCTTCAACCTCTATTTATGAGCGGCTCAAGAGTTACGGCGTCACCAAACCCATTAAAATTTTGCCTACCGGCATTGATCTTTCACCTTTCAAACAGGTGGATCATCAGCGCATGCGGCGTCAAATCGGCTTGGCCCAGGACGATCCCATGCTGCTCACCATGGGGCGGGTGGCCCATGAAAAAAATCTGCCTTTTCTTTTGGATGTGTACGAAAAACTTTTGCCCCGCTTTCCCAAGGCCCGTTTGGTCATCGCCGGCGTGGGTCCGGCCCTGGAGAGTGTCAAAGCTGAAACTAAACGCCGGAAGCTGGACAATCAAGTCATCTTTATCGGCCTGCTGTCCAAGCAGGACTGGGCTGATCTTTATGCGGCCGCGGACATCAACCTTTTGGCCTCGGTGACAGAAACCCAGGGCCTGGTGCTTACCGAAGCCATGGCCGCAGGCACCCCCTGCGTGGCGGTAGCTGCCATGGGCGTCAAGGATGTCATGGCCGGCGGTGGCGGCTTGGCCGTGCCCCTTGATGTTGATGCCTTTGCCGAAGCGGTCGGCACCCTGTTGACCGATAAAGCCTTGTATGCCAAAGCCTTGGAAGAAGCCGCCCGGCAGGCCGTCAATTGGTCGGCCGAAACCAAGGCCAAGGAAATGATCCAAACCTACCAAGAACTTATCGACAGCAAAAAATAAGCAGTCCGGATTACTTGAGAAAACCTGCAGCGGGGAAGACAAAAC
>CAYVTN010000068.1:0-10385 GCA_964454395.1 uncultured bacterium
TCATCGGCCGGTGGCTGGCGGAGGCCGGTTACCGGGTGGGCGTCATTGCCCAACCTGATTGGAAAGACCCGGACGCCATCACGGGCTTGGGCAGGCCCCGTCTCTGGGCCGGCGTCACGGCCGGCGCCATGGATTCCATGGTGGCCAATTATACGGCCAATAAAAAGTTAAGACGCCAGGATAGCTATACCCCGGGTGGTATTCACGGCCAACGGCCCAACCGGGCTTCCATTATTTATACCAACATGGTTAAAAGGGCTTATCCCGGGTTGCCAGTGGTGCTGGGCGGCATCGAAGCCAGCTTAAGACGGCTGGTGCATTATGACTATTGGAGCAACACCATCCGCCGCGGTCTTTTGTTTGATGCCAAAGCGGATTATCTGATTTATGGGATGGCGGAAAGAACCGTGGTGGCTTTGTCTCAGGCACTGGATCGAGGCGCCACTCCTGATTCGATTCCAGGCTTGGTCTTGATCCAAAAAACCTTGCCCCAAGATAAGCCTTATGTGGTGTTGCCCGCTTATGAAGCCATTGTCCAGGACTGGCATCAGCTGGGGCGGTCCGCCCTGATGGAAGAAGCCCAGCGTGATTGGAAAAAAGGCAAGCCTTTGATACAGGCTCATGGTAATCGTTATTTGCTCTGCAATCCTCCGGCCCGGCCCCTGGATACAAAGGAGATGGACCGCCTGTTTGCTTTGCCGTTTAAACGTCAAGCCCATCCTTTCTACCGGGATCCTGTGCCGGCCCTGGAGCCGGTGCGCTTTTCCATCATAAGCCACCGGGGATGTTTTGGAGGGTGCACCTTTTGCGCGCTCGGCGCCCATCAGGGAAAACTCATTCAAAGCCGCAGCGCTGCTTCCTTGGTGGAAGAAGCGGCCCGGCTGGCCCGGCAGCCTGATTTCCACGGCACCATTACCGATGTGGGCGGCCCCAGTGCCAATATGTGGGGCCTGGTTTGCCGCGCTCCCCAAGGACCATGCCGGCGGCCATCATGTCTTATGCCCAAGCTTTGCCGTTATCTGGACACAAGTCAGGCGCCCATGCTTGAGGTGTTGCACCGCATGCAGCGTCTTCCCAAGGTCAAGCATGTGTTTGTAGCCTCGGGAGTGCGTTATGATCTGGCTCTCCGGGACAAACCCTATCTGGCCGGGTTGGTGAAAGGCAAGCATATCAGCGGGGCCTTGAAGGCAGCGCCTGAGCACAGTGAAGATGAGGTGCTGGCCCTCATGGGCAAGCCCCGGCGTGCGGTGTTCGAGGAATTCATTTCCGTTTACCGCCAGTTTTGCCGGCAGTTCGGGCAACACGATTTTATCACGGCTTATTTCATCAGTGCTTTTCCGGGCAGTGACCGCCGGGCCATGCAACAGGTGGCAGCCTTTGCCAAACAATGGCGTCTGAGGGTGGAGCAATTGCAGGATTTTATTCCACTCCCCATGACTATGGCCGGCATCATGTACGCCCTGGGAGAGAATCCTTATACCAGAAGGCGGATCACGGTTTCCCGTCAGGAACATGAGCGAAAAGCCCAGCGGCAGTTGTTGCTGGGCCATGGAGGTTCAATAAAAAATAAACTCAACAAACCTCCGGGCAAGAGGTATAATAATTCCTTTCCTTCTGCATCAGTTAGGGGTAAACGGAGAGGGCCATGAAGCGTTATCCAGATAATAATGCTGAAAAAGACCGGATGATGGCGCAAAAATGCGTGCAGTGCAAGGCCTGCCGGCATGCCCGCAAGAGACAACAGGGTTTGATTTTTTGGTTTGTTAAAAAAGTGGAGAAAAAAATTTGTCCTTACTGTGAGGCCTACTACCGGGTTTACGGCCGTTATGCCCATGAAGCCCTGGACGGGGATCAAGCCGAAGGGCCGGGGTTGGCCTAAATGCAGTGCCGGCCGGGTGACGGGTCCGGTTGTGGCCTTACACCCGGTGGGTGTTATTATTATAAGGAGGCCGGCGATGGAAGAAGTTAAAGCCTTATTGCGGCAAGTTATCAAGAATCAAAATGATCTGCTGGGGCTCAAAGACGTGGAACTCTCGCCCAAATGGGAGGGCGGCAAAGTCTTGATTTATCCCGGCAACGAGAGCATGAAGGCCTACGAATTGCCTCTTGACAATCTGTTCAAAAAAATCATTTCCATCCGGGAAAAGTTAAGGGTATTGGAGCAAAAGATCAACAATCATCCTGCCCTAAGCGGGCCGGAGAAACTGGAATTGGAACAATACATTACCCGTTGCTATGGCTCTCTAACCACCTTTAACATGCTTTTCCGGCAAGAAGAGGATAAAATTAAGGGTTCGGCCACTTAATCCGGACGGCTTGGGCCGCGGAAAAAGAAAATACCCCTATTCCGATTTTTTAAATTTTTCCATCGGGAAAAACTTAAAAAACAGAGTACGGGAAAAGCCAAGACAATCAAGGAGGAGGGATTATGTTTACCATTGGAGAATTCAAGGGCAATGCGGTTATTACCTTAAAGCGAAGTGAGGATGACAAATACGGATTTACCTTCGGGGTTTCCAAAGCCAAGCTTTTATTGGAGCACATCGAGGACATCAAACAATTCGTGGCCACCCACGATAAAGCAAAAAATCAATCTTAGTAACTTAGAGAAGAATTTTTTTCCGGCTTGTCCGGGTTAGGATGCCGCTGCTTGTATGGCCGGGGAGAACTTGCCTGCGCAGGAACAGCAGCAAGGTAAAATTGGATTTTCTTTCGGCGTTGGACATTGACATGGGCCGGCACAGTCAAGACCGGCCGTTATCCATTACCAGGAGGTGAAGAGATGAGTTACAAAGCATGGTTGACAGCAGTGGCAGTGGCAGTGGCAGTAATCGTGTTGGCGCAAGTGCAGGCGGAAACCACCACCAAGGCCGATACAAGCAAAACCACGGCCAGCCCCACCATGGAAGCACAACCAACGCCGGCAGCCACTGCAGAGGCGGCAACGCCCGTGGCCACACCGGAAGCGGGCAGTACGCTGGAAGTGAAAGCCATTGCGATCGCCCCGGAGATTAAAGATCGCGAGCCGGTTGATGCCGGCAATGAATTTCCGGCAACGGTGGGCAAACTTTATTGCTACACCAAGATTGTGGGAGGCAAGGAAGGCACCTCCATTATCCATCGCTGGAAAAGGAAGGGTGAAGTTGTCGCCTATGTGCGACTGGCCGTTAATGGCTCCCCCTGGCGCACTTTCAGCTCCAAATCCATCCAGAGCGACTGGACCGGCCCTTGGTCCGTGGATGTGTTGGAAGGCGACAATGTCATAAAAACCATTGATTTTACTATTAAATAGCAGGGCACTGCCCCGCTTTAGCCGCAACCAAAAACATCTGGTTGCGGCTTTTTTTTATCATTTTTTTGAACTATATGGCCGTAACTAAAGTCAATATATTACTAATATGCTTGATGAACAAGAGGTGGTTAAAATGGCAGTAATGATGTGTCACGCTTGTCACGGTCAAAACGAAGAAAGCATCAAATTTTGCCGGCATTGCGGTGCCAAACTAAAGAAAGAACTCTCCGAAACCATGGTCCTGACCGTATTGATTATCGTGGGGTTAATCGGCCTGATCACCATCTTCTAAGCCACTTGTCCGGACGTTTTCTGTGGAGGTTAAAAAACCGCACCTTGGGTGTTGTCTTTAACCTTGACACATAATTATACAGCCGTATAATTATGGCCATTCCGGAAAGGACCGGCGATCATGGCCCGACCTTCAGGCAATACCGACCAAAAATTAGTGGAAGCCGCGCTGGCGCTTTTTCCAAAAACGGGTTTCAGTAATTTGAAAGTGCGGGATGTGGCCAAGCGCGCCGGCGTCAACCTGGGATTGTTCCACTATCATTTCAAAAATAAAGATGTTTTCATAGAACGGGTCATGCACGATTTTTACGAGGCCTTTTTCAGCCGCCTGCAATGGGACATTGCCGACATCAACGATCCTTTGCAACGGTTGCGTCAAGCCGTGCTCACCATGATTAAATTCGTGCGCGATCACCGGCATTTCATGATTCCCCTGCTCAATGATATTTTGCAAGGCCATCAGCAGGTAATGGCCTTTTTAACCGCAAACATGCAGCGCCATATCCGCATCGTGGTGCAGTTAATCAAAACTTGTCAAAAAACGGGCCGGCTGGCCGGATTACCACTGCCCACGATGATGTTTTTTCTAATAGGACCACAGGTCATGCCCACCATGATCCTCAATGTGATGGAAAAAAACCGGGAAAGTTTGCCTTTGACTTTGCTGAAAATAATGACCCTGCCCAAGCAATTGTCGGACCGGGCCATTGAACAGCGCCTGGACTTGGCCCTGAAGGCCATGCAACTTGGGCCTCATCCAGGCCCAAGACATAAGCAGTCCCGCCACGTCAGGGGCAGGCATTAACGGAATAATGTGGAGGCAAAACTCATGATGCGAAAGCTTGCATGCTTGGTGGCGCTGGCAGGATTGACCGCCATGGTCCACGCTGCCGATTATCCCCAGTTGAAATTGGAGCTGGCCCAGGCGGAGCAATTGGCCCTGGACCATTCCCAGACGCTTAAGGCCAAAATTATGGATATGGAGGCAGCCCAAGCCCATGCCGACAGCCGGTTTTCCCTTTTCTGGCCTTCGGTGGCCATCGAGGGCAGGCTTAATTATGCCGCCAAGGTCCCCACCCTGGAACTCAATCTCCCCCATGTGGGCGCCATGTCGCTGCCCTTTGGTGACCACACCAATTACAGCATCGGTGCTGTGGCGTCCTGGAACCTTTGGGATTCAGGACAAAATGCTTACCAGTGGAAAGCATCACAGCACGCCGTGGAAGCCAAAAAACTGGAGGTGGTGCTGGCCAAACAGCAGGTGCTTCTTGAGACGCGCCTGGCCTATTTCAAAGTCCAATTATCCTTGGAGCAGGCCCGTTTGCTACAGGATGCCCTGCGCGTCAATCAAAGCCAGTACGAAGATATTGAACACAAGCATCTGGCCGGTACCGCCAGCCAGGCTGACAGCCTGGCCAGCCATTTACAGGTGCTCGACAGTGTCACTGCCCTGGAAAACGCCCGCACCATGTTGTCCGATAATATCCGGGATCTTTTGAATTTGACGGGACAGGTGGAGGACTATGACGTGACTTATCCCATGGCGCCGGACCAACTGCGGGGCCAGAGCGGTCAAATCCAGAAGCCCACCGTGGTGATTGACTTTGACAGCCTGCAAACCTCCCTGGCTGTTTTTACGCCTGCCGGGCAGGCGCCCCTGGACAACCATCATCCCCAAAGCAAATTTTTCGAAGAACTGGCCGGGATGGCCCGGCAGGCCGCCCTCGGTATTGATTCCAACCACTGGCCGACAGTGCAGCTTTCGGCGCGCACGGGCCTGGAATATCCCAATGGCCCGGTGAATGAAAATGTGTACCAAAACCGGGCCGGCGTCAAGGCCCAATGGCTCCTGTTCAAAGGGATGCAAATCACCCACCTTGAGCAGGAACAAACCATCCAGGCCCAACAATACGAACATCAATTAAAGCAGGCCAAGATTAATATGAAGCTGCAATGGATGAAGGCACGGGCACAGTGGCACTTGCAGCTGCAACAGGAACAAACCCTGGTCCAGGCCGTCAAGGAAACGGAAAGACTGGCCCGCTTGACCTATCAAGCCTACCTGGCCGGGCAGGTGGACTACATCAAAGTGCAGGCCGCGAATTTGCAGGTATTGCAAACCAAGACGAAAAAAGTGCAGGCCCAGGTCCAGCAGCTGATGCAGCTGGCTATTTTGGATTCCCTGGCGCCAAAAAAAGTGAGGGAGACAACCAATGAAGCGCAAACCCGTTAAGATTATTATTCCGGCGGTGCTGGCGGCGGTGATTGCCGGCATTATCCTTTGGGCATTTAATTTGAAAAAAACGTTTTATTACACGGGCACCATCGAGGCCACGGAAACCACCCTTTCCAGCCAGGTCATGTCCGTAATCGATCAATTCATAGCCCAAGAGGGACAGGACGTTGAAAAGGGCCAACCCCTGGTGATCATGAAAGGCGAGGACTATAAACTTAACGCCGCCCTGGCACAAAAGGATTTTGAGCGCGCCCGGAGCCTGCGCAAAAGCGGATCCATTACCAAGGCTGATTTTGACAAACTTAAGGCTCAAAGGGACCGCGCGGCGCTGATGGTGGACTGGTGCCGGATTGAAGCGCCTTTGGACGCCACGGTGCTGCAAACCTACCGCGAACCCGGGGAATTGGTGGCGCCGGGCACCACCCTTTTAACCCTGGGGGACCTGTCCACGGTGTGGGCGTACATTTATGTGGAGGAACCCATGCTGGTCAAATTGAAATTGGACCAGCAAGTCCAGGGCTTCCTGCCCGAGTTGCCGGGCCAAACCTTCACGGGCAGAATTACCGTGATCCGGGACAAAGCGGAATTTACCCCCAAGAATGTGCAGACCCGGGAAGAGCGGGCCCGCTTGGTCTTTGGCATTAAAGTGGAATTTGACAACCCTAAACGGCTGCTCAAACCCGGGATGAGCATTGAAGTAAAATTGCCGGACGTGCAATAACCCTAATATAGTTCCTGTTGTGGAAAGGGTGTTTTTGATTTGTTCAGTCTCAGCGTAGGGACGGGTTTCAAACCCGCCCCTGCAAAATCCCTTTCTTTTCACAGATTTCGGCCACAGGGTTTCGGCGGTTTATGCCTGCGGTTGAAAAACACCCTTTCCGCCACAAGGACTATTTAAAGGACAATCATGACCATTGCCATCAAGGTCGACAACTTAAGCAAAAAAATGAGGCAGGTTCAGGCTCTAAGCGGTGTGACGATTGACTTTGAACCGCGCATGCTTCATGGCCTGATCGGACCGGACGGCGCGGGCAAGACCACCCTGATCAGAACATTGGTGGGATTGCTGCATCCGGATGAGGGCGGCATTACTTTTTATCAGGACGGACACCAAATTCCTTTTTCCGTCATCCGGCCCCATGTGGCTTACATGCCCCAGCAGCAAAGTCTTTATCCCGATCTGACGGTCAGCGAACATCTCGATTTTTTTCATGATCTTTACCTTATTCCCAAAAAAGTTTATCAGCAACGGCGTGACGACTTGCTGCATATGACGCGCATGCAGGCTTTTCAGGATCGTCCGGCAGCCAAACTCTCGGGCGGCATGTATAAAAAACTGGGGCTGATGTGCGCGCTTTTGCAGTCTCCGGAAGTGGTGCTCCTGGATGAGCCCACCAACGGTGTGGACCCCATCAGCCGCCGTGAATTTTGGGATCTCCTGTACCGGTTGCGCGATCAGGGTATTTTGATTATCGTGTCCACGGCTTACATGGATGAAGCGGAGCGGTGCACTCACGTGCATGTGCTCCATGAAGGCCAATTGCTGGCCACCGGCGAACCGCGGCAAATTTTGGAGCAAGAACAAGTGGATTCTTTTGAGTCCCTCTTCATCCTGAAAGACAAGGCCGCACCGGGAGAGGGCAACCATGGGCTTCAGCACCGGTCCGGCCGGAAGGTCGGCAGGAATAAGCCGGGGCCAGGGGCACCAAATGAAACCCAGGACCATAAGCCACGGAAGCGTTCCCGGGCAGCAGGGCACAAGCTGTCCGCCAAAAAGGCGGCCCGCTCCACGGATGCCAGGAAAAAGGGCAGGACCAAATCATGAATCAGATACCAGCGGTGGACGTCAATCATCTTACCATGAAATTCGGGTCGTTTACGGCGGTGGACGATATTTCCTTTACGGTCACCAGCGGAGAAATTTTTGGTTTTTTGGGCGCCAATGGCGCCGGCAAGACGACCACCATTCGCATTCTTTGCGGCCTGATGGCGCCCACGGCCGGAAAAGCCTTGATCGCCGGTGAGGACGTTCATACCAGCCCGGCAGCGGTTAAATCCATAGTAGGTTATATGTCACAAAAATTTACCCTTTATA
The DNA here is from genome assembly GCA_964454395.1 of uncultured bacterium. Classification (GTDB taxonomy): domain Bacteria; phylum Oederibacteriota; class JAAXVQ01; order JAAXVQ01; family JAUVAV01; genus CAVQBK01. Next base: position 7,915 of record CAYVTN010000068.1, read on the forward strand.
ATGATTTAACCGTGGCGGAAAATATGGAGTTTACAGGCCGGCTGAGAAAACTGGATCTGGCCTATGTGCGGCAACGGAAGCAAGACTTATTTGACTTTGTGGAGTTTCGACAATCGGAAAACACCCTGGTGCGGGACCTGCCGGGTGGCATCAAACAGCAAATGGCCCTGGCGGCGGCGCTGTTGCATGATCCGAAAATCATCTTTTTGGACGAACCCACGGCTGGTGTGGCACCCGCGGTCAGGATGCGGTTTTGGCAGCTGATCAACCAACTGGCCGGGCAAGGCAAAACCGTTTTTGTCACCACCCATTACATGGATGAAGCGGAGAATTGCGGACGCATTGCCTTGATGCGTGATGGTCGTATCATCGCCTTGGACGCGCCCGGCCAGCTGAAAAAGAACACTTTTACCAAACCGGTGCTGGAGATTGATTATCAGGGGTCCGAACCGCCGCATTGGCTGCGCGACCTTCAAACCCAAAAAAACGTGGTTAAACTCAATCCTTACGGCCGGCGATTTCATGCCCGGGTGCTTGAGGAGCATGCATGGAAAACCTGGCTGCGTAAAAAACCGGCCGGCGTGACGGTGAAAGCCATTACCCCGTCCCTGGAAGACGTGTTCATCCATCTGGTGGAGGGTTAAGCCATGGACAGACGATTTTACTTCAGTCGGGCCTGGTCCATCTGTAAAAAAGAATTCCATCATTTCGTGCGTGATCCCTTTACCTTGGCCCTGGCCGTGGGCATGCCCTTGGTGCTGGTCATCTTTTTCGGTTATTCCATCGATTTCAATGTCAAGGATGTGCGGCTGGTCAGCGTTGACCAGGATCACAGCCGCGCCTCCCGTCAGCTCTTGGACATCATCAACAGCACCCGGTATATTCACACCGAACCGCTGGCGCCGGGGGAGAACATGCTGGCCAAAATGGACAGCGAAGAGGCCAAGGGTACCCTGATCATCAAGCCCCGTTTCGGACGGCACCTGGGGCAGCATCAGCCCACGGAGGTGCAGATTTTGCTCGACGGCGCGGACAATGCCAGCACGGGCATCATCATGAGTTATTTGGCGGGCGCGGCAGCCTCGGCCCAGGCCCAGTTACTGGGCCATAAGCGGTCGCCTCCGGTGGCTTTAAAATCACGTTACTTGTTCAATCCAGAATTGAACAGCAAGTGGTTTGTGGTGCCCGGGCTGATCGTGGTGGTCATCGGGATTTTTTCTATTTTGTTGACGGCCTTGACCGTGGCGAGGGAATGGGAGACAGGCTCCATGGAATTGCTGCTTTCCACGCCGGTGCGGCCTTTTGAAATCATTGTGGGCAAACTGATGCTTTATTTCGGCCTGGTGCTTATGAATGTTTTCCTTATTTATTTTATCGCCCGGGTTCAATTTGGTCTGCCTTTCCGCGGCAGCCATTGGCTGCTTATTCTGGGGGCGAGCCTGTTTTTGATCATGTGTCTGGCCCAGGGCCTGGTCATCTCCGTGATCACCCGGCAGCAGCAATTGGCCATGCAATTGGGCCTGATGTCAGGCATGCTGCCCACCTTCTTGCTGTCGGGATTTATTTTTCCTATAGAAAGTATGCCGTCCTTTTTTCAATACCTGACCTACATTCTGGCGCCGCGCTGGTTCATGGTGATCAGCCGGGCGTTGTTTCTCAAAGGATCGGGGCTGCTGGAACTGGCCCAACCGTTGCTCATGCTGCTGATCATCAGCGGCATGATGGTCGCCGTGGCGCTTAAACTTTTTAAGAAGGACCTGGAACCATGAACACCACCATCGTGGGATTCATCAAAAAGGAATTTGCCCAAACCCTGCGCGATCCGCGCATGCGCCTGGTGCTGTTTCTGGCGCCCATCATTCAGTTGCTCCTGCTGGGCTACGCCATTTCCAATGAGGTCAAGAACGTCAAATTGGCGGTGCAGTACAACGTGGGCGACACGCTGATGGAAAAAGTCGAGGAACACTGCGCCCATATTGAAAGTTTTAAACTTATTGACGGCCGCGATCAGGATCCCATGTTTTTGATTAAATCAGGGCAGGCTGATGCCGTGCTGGTCGGCCCGGCGCGGGGACTGGCCCGCAGCATCAGCCGGGGGCGGGGGGAGCTGCAATTATTAATCGATGCCACCAATGTGCTGCGTGCGCGCAGCGTGGAGCAGTATATGCAGGCCATTGTGGCCGGCACCGTGGCCGGCCGGTTTCCGGCGCTGAACCAGCCGCCGCCTTTTACTTTTAATGTGCGTGTGCTTTACAATCCGGCCCTGAACACGTCCTACTTTTTGGTGCCGGGCGTCATGGCCATACTGCTCTGCTTATTGACGGTGATCATGACCAGCATGTCGTTGGTGCGGGAGCGGGAATTGGGCACCTTTGAGACCCTGGTGAGCGCGCCCGTCAGCAACGGTGAAATTTTACTGGGCAAGACCCTGCCCTTTGTGCTGCTGGGGATCATGCAAATGGTGCTTATCC
>CAYVTN010000069.1:0-10214 GCA_964454395.1 uncultured bacterium
CCGGCGAGTCACAGGCGCGCAACCGCTATACTTATTTTGCCGGCGTGGCCAAAAAAGAAGGCTATGTGCAAATCGCCGATATTTTCGAAGAGACCGCCAATCAGGAAAAAGAGCATGCCAAGCGTTTTTTCAGTTTCCTGGAAGGCGGTATGACCGAAATCACGGCTATGTACCCGGCCGGTAAAGTAGGGGCCACGGCGGAAAACCTAAAGGCCGCAGCCGGCGGGGAACATGACGAATGGACTGATCTCTACCCCGGCTTTGCCAAGGTGGCCCGGGAGGAAGGCTTCGAAGCTGTGGCCAAGCTTTTCGAGTTTGTCAGTGTGGCTGAAAAACAACATGAAAAACGCTATCTGGGCCTTTTGAAAAACCTGGAGAACAGCACGGTCTTTAAAAAAGACAAAACCGTGGTCTGGCGCTGCCGCAACTGCGGCTACCTGCACGAAGGCGAAGGCGCGCCCGGCGCCTGCCCGGCCTGCGCCCATCCCCAGGCTTATTTTGAATTGCTGGCGGAAAACTGGTAATTTCAGAAACTGTATCTGGCTTTACCCTGAAGCTGCGGCCAAGGTTCCTGTCGGACAGAACTGCAGCTTCAGGGTGCTTCAGCTAAGCCATGCTTGGCTGCCTTCCTGTGTCCGGCCGGTCCATCAGCCGGATTTCTTCTCATCTGTTAATTAGTCCTGTTGAAACCCTGACGGAGGAGTTGCTTTCTTACATTTATTTAACTTGACGTCAGCCTGATATGCAGATACCCTTACTTTGTCGTTTTTAATTTTATGTTCAAAGGCCGTGCCTTTTGGTGTGGTTTGTCCTCCCCCAATGCTGTCAGTGCATACCTTGCTCGTCAGACCCGTTTGTGCAAGTAGAACAGATTGATTTCCTTCAACATTAAACGATCTCAACCAATATAAAAGCTGTAGGAAAAAAATCAACCTGATCGGAGCACCCCCATGGAAAAACCTGCTGAATCCCAACTGCATCGCACCGCCTCGCCCATCGCCATTATCGGCATGTCAGCCTTGTATCCGGATGCACCCAGCCTCAAAGCTTATTGGGAAAATATTATTGAAAAGAAAGATTGTATCCGGGATATCCCCGACGAGTACTGGAGCATACAGGACCACTTCAGCCCTGATCCCATGGAAAAGGATAAAACCTACTCCAGAAGAGCAGGCGTGCTGCCGGTGGTGGATTTCGATCCCATTGAATTCGGCATTCCTCCGAAATTTATCGATTCCATCAGCACGGTGCAATTATTGTCGTTGATTTCAGCCCGGGATTTATTAATTGATGCCGGGTATTGGGGGAAAAAGGCCAAACCCCTGGACAGCGCGAAGACAGGCGTGATCATTGGCGGGGGGATTGGAAGTAAAATCTTGCCTCTCTCGGTCAGGCTGGAGGAACCGCCGGTGTTGAGAAAAATACTGCGTTCCTTCGGCGTGGCGGAAGCACTGAGCGAGAAAATCATCAACCGGTTCAAGGATGTTCATCACAGCTGGACCAAGGAATCCTTTCCCGGCCTTTTGGCCAACGTCATCTCCGGGAGAATTGCCAACCGCTTTAATTTAAACGGCACCAATTGTACGGTGGATGCCGCCTGTGCCAGCGGCATGGCGGCGATGAATATAGCAATCAATGACCTGGTGCTCGGCGACAGCAATATGGTCATCACCGGGGGCGTGAACTTTGACCTGACCATCTTCAGCTTTGTATGTTTCAGTAAAACACCGGCCTTATCCATCACCAATACCTCCAAACCCTATGCCGCCGGATCGGACGGTATTGTCTTGGGCGACGGCGTGGGCATGCTTTTGCTTAAGCGGTTGGAAGATGCCGTGCGTGACCAGGACAAAATCTACGCGGTCATCAAAGGTATCGGCGCTTCCGCTGACGGCAAGTCCAAAAGCATTTACGCGCCCCACCTGGATGGGCAGGTGCTGGCCATCAAAAGGGCTTATGCCAAGACCGGGATCAGGCCCCGCGACATTACGTTGATTGAAGGCCATGGCACGGGCACCACCGCCGGGGACACCTGTGAAGTGGAGGCCTTGAAAAAAATATATCAGGCTGATGAGGTGCCGCCGGCCAGCGTCGCGCTGGGCAGTGTTAAATCGCAAATTGGGCACACCCGGATGTCCGCCGGTGCGGCCAGTATGATCAAAACAGCTCTGGCCTTGTATCATCAAGTCCTGCCGCCAATGATAAATGCGGAAGAACCCAATCCGAAGCTGGGGCTGCAGGACTCGCCCTTTTATTTGATCAATGACGCGCAGCCATGGTTCCAAGAGCTGGCCGGCCAAAAAAGAACGGCTGCGGTCAGTGCTTTCGGCTTTGGAGGAACCAACTACCATGCCATCCTGGAGGAGTACCGGGAGGGTAGCCGGGATGAGGAGGGCAAGAACAATTTCATGCCGGGCATACTCCTTTCTGCTGAGAATGAAAAAGGACTGCTGCAAAAATGCAGGGAGTTGTTCGACGCCGCGCAGCGATGTGAAAGGGAAGATCAGTACCAGCGGCTCCTCCGCGCTCCTCAAGCGGGCCAACCGGCGCCTGAGCATGCCCGATTGGGTTTTGTGGCGGATTCCAAGGAAGACTTTTTAAAATTATTAAAATCATCCATGGACCGGCTGGAACAGCACGCCGGCGAGGAATGGCACTTGCCCGGAGGGGTCTATTTTCGGAAAAAAGGAATAAGCCCGGAGGCAAAGGTCGTGGCCTTGTTCCCGGGCCAGGGTTCCCAGTATGAAAACATGGGCAAAGCCATCGCCCTGCGCTGCCGCACGTTTATTGAATGGTTTGACCATATGGACCGGGCGCGCAGCCAACATAATCTTGGATCCGTTTCCGGCATTATTTTTCCTTCCCAGCTCTCCGCAAACCAGGACCAAGCGGATCGCCGGGCGCAAATGGCGCAAACGAACAATGCCCAGGCTGCCATTGGTTGTTTTAGTGCGGCTGTTTATACGATCTTTAAATCCTGGGGATTTTCACCGGACTATATGATCGGGCACAGCTATGGGGAATTGGTTGCCCTGTGGGCCGCCGGCTGCATTAATAACGAGACCTTCATTCAGTTAACCCTGGCGCGGGGAGAAGCCCTCCAGCACAGCGGGGACAAAGGTTCAGGAGGGATGTTGGCGGTTTTTTCAGATGAAGACACGGTCCGGGAAACGCTGCTTCCCTTTCCGGAAACTTTCCTGGTCAATTATAATTCGCAGAAGCAGGTGGTGCTGTCAGGACCAATCAGCCAAATCCAAAAGCTTCAGGCCCTTTTCCGGGAAAAAGGATGCAAAGCCGTCATGCTGGCAGTGGCAAACGCTTTTCATTCACCCCTGGTTCAATCCGCCCTGGAGCCATTCCGGCAGGCTCTGAACCAGGCCGGCTTTACCGGGTCTTCGGTTCCGGTTTTTTCAAATTTGAAAGCAGACCATTATCCCCAGGAACCGGAGAGAATCAAAGAGATACTGGCACAACAAATGATCTCACCGGTTCTATTCCGGCAAAGTGTGGAAAAAGCCCGGCAGGACGGGGGGACTGTTTTTGTTGAATTCGGTCCTCAGAACATATTAACCAATCTGGTGGGAAAAATACTGGAAGGGCAGCCGATTCATACGGTTGCCGTCAATCCCGGCCCGAAAAACGACGCCTTTGTTGGTCTGAACCAGGCTTTGCTTCAGTTACAAGTGCTGGGACTTCCCCTGGCCAATCCCCAACCAGTGCTTGATTACTCTCAGAACAATAAAAAGAGCAACCAACACCTGGTCACGCCTCTGGAGGGCATCTATTACTCTTTAACCAAAGACGGGAAGAAAAGCTTGGACGAAATAACCGCGGTCCCGCAAGAGAACCGGCTGCAAAACAATCCCTTAGAGTCACCTCCCGCGGCTAGGACAGTGATCAAAGCCGAAGAAGCCCCCGGCATTGCTGCGGAAGATCTTTTAAAAAACCAACACCTGGTCAGTGAAATTCAAGGCCAATTTATGGCGCTTTCCAGCCGGCACGCGGAAATCATGCATGAGTTGATTCAGCAGTCAACCGTCCTAATGAATAGATCCCAACGGACGCCTGGGGAAGAGATGAAATTAAACGTGGTCTTGGATCATCTGGACAAACTGCAGAACAATCATCAGCAGGCCATCTCCATTCAATACGATTACTTGCAGACGCAAATGGCTTATTTGTCCGGAATGACAGGGCAAGCCTTGCCCGCCATGAGTGCCCTAAGCCCGGAGACAAAAGTCGCGTCCCTGGACTTGGGCAGTGCCGTGGCCCGGACTTCCGCGCCATCATCACCGGGTATGCCGGGGACAATGGACGCCGGGAAGCAAGGGTTGGTGCCCGACGTCCCGCCGGCTGTCCCGGCAAAAGCCTCTTCTGCCATGGCCGGAAGCCCGTTGGATACGGAAGCAGTCAAAAAAAGCGTCCTGCAGATTATTGCCGACAAGACCGGCTATCCGGAGGATGTGCTTGATCTGGACATGGATATGGAAGCGGATTTGGGCATTGATTCCATCAAACGGGTGGAAATTTTCGCCGGAATCAGCGATCTGGGGGTGCTGTCCACTGCCGGCGGCCGGGATGAACCGCAAGGCGTTGACATGGAAGCCTTGGTGGGACTGAAAACCTTGCGCGATGTCATTGCCTTCATCGAACAAAAAGCCCGGAGCCTAAAAAATATTCCTGAAAATAAAAGCCAAGTCATGACCGCCGCGCTTCCAGCGGCGGCCATGCCAACGCCGGCTCCGGCCGGAAGCCCGTTGGATACGGAAGCAGTCAAAAAAAGCGTCCTGCAGATTATTGCCGACAAGACCGGCTATCCGGAGGATGTGCTTGATCTGGACATGGATATGGAAGCGGATTTGGGCATTGATTCCATCAAACGGGTGGAAATTTTCGCCGGAATCAGCGATCTGGGGGTGCTGTCCACTGCCGGCGGCCGGGATGAACCGCAAGGCGTTGACATGGAAGCCTTGGTGGGACTGAAAACCTTGCGCGATGTCATTGCGTTCATTGAACAAAAAGCCCGGTTGCAGGAAGACCAAAGTCCCGGCACGGCTGGAGGGAAAGTTCATCCCATGGAGAGGTCCGGTCATCCCGGGCAGAACGAGCCCAAAGCGCGGCACGCCATTAAAAGGTATAACATTGAACCCAAGGCCTTGTCCGCGCCCGTTATGATCCCTGTGCAGGGCATGAATACCGAAGGGTCGTGGCTGGTGGTCAGTGAACCATCCCCTTTGGCTGCGGCGGTCATAGAGGAATTAAAAGACCGGGGTATTTCCGTGGTTCCCCTGGAAATGGGCGGCCAAGGAAAATACAAGCTCACGTCCGGTGCTGAGGATGAAGTGGTTGCGATGTTAAAAACCATTGCCGGGCAGGAAAAGCCGGTCTGCGGCATTCTTTATGTCAACCCTTTCTATGACGCCGAAGCGCTGGACAGTCTTTTCCTGCAAAAAGAAGAGAACTATGTGACAAGCCTTTTTTTCATTGCCAAGCATCTCTATGCCCAAATGACCTCGCAAAACCAGGGCAAAAGAACCTTGTTCGCGATCATTACCCAATTTGACGGTAACCTGGGCATAGGGAAAAACCGCTTATATCCGGTCATTTCTTCAGGGTTATACGGCTTGGCCAAATCCCTGCGTTGGGAATGGCCTTCGGTGTTTTTCCGCATCATTGATCTCTCGCCGGACATTGCCCGGGATAAAATGGGCGCCATGGTTTGGGCGGAATTATTGGACGAAGACAAGCACACCATTGAAGTCGGACTGGACCAGCAAGGCCGGCGCACGACCTTAAGCTATACGGAAGATACGTCCACGGCGTGCGAGGCGGCTGATGACCTGCCGGATGAGAATTCTGTTTTCCTGGTCAGCGGGGGCGGGCGGGGCATCACCGCGCATTGCGTGATTGGGCTGGCCAGGCAATATAAGTCAACCTTCATATTAACCGGCCGGACCGCCCTGGCCGGGACGGAAGAAGCATGGTGCGCCGGGTGTGATGATGAAGAAGAATTAAAACAACGCGCCCTTGACATGCTTAAAGCCGAAGGTACGAGGGTCACCCCCGTGAAAATACGTGACAAGGTGGCAGCGGTCAAAATCCAAAAGGAAATCAAGCGCACCATGAACAGTATAAAAAAAGCCGGAGGCAAGGTCTATTATCTGAACATTAATATCACCGACAGTCGGGGGTTAAAGCAGGCCCTGGCCGGTTTATCCGGCTTAACCCGGCCCATCACCGGCATTATTCACGCCGCCGGCAACCTGTCCGATAAAAAAATTGAAAAAAAGGAAATCCACGATATCAACCGTGTATTCAAAACCAAGGTCAAAGGCCTGGAGGCGCTGATCCAAAGCGTTAATGTCGGCGATTTAAAGCACATGATCGTCTTTTCATCAGTGGCCGGTTTTTTTGGAAACGCCGGGCAGACGGATTATGCTGCTGCCAATGAAGTCCTGAATAAATATGTTTATAATTTCAGCAAACAATATCCCAGGTGCAAAGCCGTGGCCATCAACTGGGGCCCCTGGGACAGCGGCATGGTTACCCCTGACCTTAAAAAATTGTACCAGGCGCATCATCTGGAAATCATTCCTTCCGACATCGGCGCGGATTTTTTTGTCAAGGAATTAGGGTGCGGGAAGCACGGCAACCAGGTCATTATCTGCGGTGAAAATCTGATGGTTGGCGTCAACTAAGCCGCTAACCCGGCAAAGCCGGAATAAAAAATCTATCTCACGAAAAGTACGCCAAGCCGCAAAGGAAAGATTAAAATTTTTTTTAAGTTAAAACCTTCAACATATCTTGTGTTTTTTCTTTCTTTACGGCTTGGCGTGCTTTGCGTGAGAAAAATTTTTGCTATGAATCCTTTAAAAATGATCTACGAAAAAACGTAGATGCTGGAAACATAGAATCTAAAAGGAAGGATCATGGAAAAAACGGCGATCACGGGAATGGGTGTAATGTTTGGCCATATCCATTCCATCAATGAATTTAAACAGCATCTGTTTTATTCCAACGGTAATCAACAGGACAGGCAAAATCAAGCCTGGATCAGCAAGGTGGATCTTGAGCCCTGGCTGGCCAAGAATCCGGCTCCATTTGCGCTTGGGCGTCAGGGGTATTGCTGGGATGAGCTCCTGCCCGGGGATCAGGCCCTTCGGGCACCCGGTGCGCGCTGTTATTTGCAGATGCTGGCCGCGGCCGGCCAGGCTCTGAAGGATGCACGCTTAAGCCGTAATGACCTTGAGCACACCGCGGTCATCACCGGCCTGGATATTGATGCCATGGCCAGCCATGAGTTCGAAGCAACGACGCTTGCCCGGCAGCTTGAGGATAGTTTGATCAATGCCGGCATCAACATGGATACGGTCCGGCGTGAAGACCTTGGCGCTCTGGAACAAGACCAGGTTTTTTTTCAAGCCAAGGCCGCTCCGGCCCGGGGCGGCCTGGTGGGCGCTTGGGCCACGGGCCTTTCGGACCATTGGGGGCTCCGGGGACCAAGGTTGATTTTCGGATCTCCAGGAAACGCCCTGGCCGGCGCTTTGCTGACAGGACAGTGGCTGCTCGCTTTGCCAGGGGTGGATCATGTTCTGGTGATGAACATCATGCTGGCAGGCCAATCATTTTCCGGGGACGGCGCCGCTGCCCTGGTCCTGAAGCGGCTGTCCGATTGCCGGAAGCATCAAAAACGTTATTATGCCGCCATTGACGGCCTGGCCTTGAAATCCGCGACGCCGTCCCAGCAACCGGTGCCTGTGCAAGAGGCGGTAATGGAGACCTGTGCCCGGTCGGCGTTAAGCGCAGCCGGTTGCCGGGCACGGAACATTACCTACCTCGAACTCTCCGGCAGCAGCGGCCATGACAGCGTCGTATTGGAAATGAATGCCCTGGCAAAGGTCTATCAGCAAGGTGAAAAAAAAATTACGGTGGGCAGCAGCCAAGCCAAGGCGGAAAAGGAAGCGGCATGCCCATCCGGCGCAGGGCTGATAAAAGTAGCCCTAAGTCTTTTTTATCGTGTCCTGCCGGAAAACCCGCCCGCCCGTATGCCGGTAAAGGAACCAAACCGGATTCCCGAACTGTTTCAGCCTGTTTTTCAATCATTGCCTTGGGACCAGCCGGAAGAAAAACGCATGGCGGCCGTCAATTATGGTTCCCCAGAGGGTACCTGTGCCCATCTGATTTTATCGGAGCCCGTCCGGGACGCCCTGCGGGAACACCTTCCTTTGGACAATTTTGCCAAGCGCTTGTTTATCCTGTCCGGCGGGAATCAGGACGATTTAATGAGCCGGTTAAAACGTCTGGGGCAAAAGAATCGCGTGCTTCCGGAAATGGCCGGTTTGGCTTCAAGCTGTTATACCGGCCATCAACAGCAGCTTGCCGCCAACCTGCCTGCCTGTTTCACCATCGTGCTGGCCGCTAAAAACCACCGGGAACTGGATGAGGAAATCGCCAAGGCGCTGACTGGAATACCGCTTGCTTTTAATCAGCAAACCGAATGGTGTTCCCGGCGGGGAAGTTATTTTACACCCCGGCCCCTGGGACAAACGGGCAAGACGGCATTTGTTTATTCCCTGGGTGGCATGATCAACAATAAAACACTGCACAAATTACTATATTTGTTCCCCGGCCTGATGGCTTATTTTGAAAATACATCCAAATTAAATAAACTCGAAAGAGATTTTCTGGCTTCCAAAAAGCCGAGCAAGTTTGATCTGATCCGCGGCCATGATTCCCTGGAAGGCTCCTTTGTGCAACAGACGATTGCCACGCGGTTGTATACGGACATCCTGACACAAATTTTCAAGCTGGAACCGGACCTCGCTTTTGGATGCAGTTTTGGTGAAGTGACCATGCTGTCCACTTTTAATGTCCTTGTGGAGCATTCCCGCCATGCCGATATAACCTTGAAAGATATTCTGCAAAAAACCATCAGCGGTTTTTCCGATCTTACGGCCATCAGCAAGGAATTTAGGGACCGCTATGGCGAAGGCCATTGGCAAAATTATGTTGTCAGCGGGGACATGGCAGCCTTGACCGCCAAAATCCAAAAAGAGCCCAAAGTGTTTTTAACCATCCTGGGATCTCCCAAAGAGGCTTTTATGGCCGGGCATAAGGAGGATTGCGAACGCCTGATCAGGGAATTAAACTTAATTTCATTCAACACCCAGCCCTATATCGCGCACACGCCCCTGGCGGAACCCGTCATCACGGCAATGCTCGGGCAGATTGAGGAACGGGATTTGAGATTCAACCGCAACCGGATCGGATTCCGGTTTTCCCATGCGGCCCAGGACCAGGCTTTAAGTAAAGAGCGTTTTAAAGGGTTGTTGAAAAACACCCTGGGACAGCAGGTTGATTTTATTGGGCAGGTGGAAAGTATTTATGCGGAAGGCGCACGGCTATTTATTGACATCGGGCCCCATGATTTGTGCGAACGCTGGATCAAAACAATATTAAAAGACAAGCCCCACCTTGTGCTGGCCATGGATAAAAAGGGCGTTCCTGAAGAGGACAACATCCTTTATGTGATCGGGCGGTTGCTGTCCCATCATCTGGACCTGGATGGATCCCGTTTGTTTCAGGACAGCAGCGGGAAAAGGGAAGCTCCTGTTTTTGAAAAAGACTTTGCCCCGGCGGATCTTCATCCTGAGGCCGACGTCAAATCCTCCGTGCCGTTTATTCATCAGGCCGGACCAGCCACCGGCCACGCCCGGACGCCTGAGCCCGTAATGACCATGGGTCAAGCCGGTCCGGTCCGGGCAACGATGATGGATCAGCACTTGGCTGCGGCAGCACCTGCACGGTTTGCGGGCCGTCGCTTCGGCATGCCATCCCAGGTCCAATTAAAATACCTGGAAGTACAAAATCTGTTTATGGAATTATTGCTGCAAAACAGGGGCGTGCGCCGGGATCTGGAATCGGCTTTGGGTAAAGAAACGGCGGACGCCAAGGACAAGCAAAGCCGGCCTGATACGCCCGCAACGCCCAAAAGCCCGGGCATGCCCGGAGGTCTCCACAAGAACAGGACGGTCTTATGGGATAGGGATGAATTGGTTGAAACCACCAACGGCAGCCTGGCCAAAGTATGGGGGGAAGGGTACGCGGAAGCCGACGGTTTTGTCCATCGCTTAAGGATGACTTCGCCCCACTTTCTATTTGTCAGCCGCATCACCAGGATAGAAGGCCAAGCCGGCCGGTTGGAACCGTGCCTG
>CAYVTN010000070.1:0-10184 GCA_964454395.1 uncultured bacterium
AGAATGGCGGCGGCCTGCCGAATGTCCATGTGCGCCTTATGCTTGTTTACCAACTCCAGCAGGCGCTGGTAGCGCGCGCGGCTGCTCAAAAAATGGCGTGGCCTGGGCGACAGTAAATCAAATCCCGGCGAAAGAAAATGATTGGTGGCCACCAGAACACGGTCATGCATGACGCGGACGACGGTTTGCTTGGGATCCTTTTCCACCACCACAAAACGGTTTTCCGGTCCGGAGCCCAGGAAAAAAGAAGTGGCCCGGGCCAGCGGCGTAGTTCGAATAAGGCGCACGGCTTCCTGTAAGTTGCCGGCCCGGGTCATCACCAACCGGCCCAACAAGGCCGCAGGAATGCCTTGCGGTCCGCGGGCGGCCGTGCTGGCAGAAAGCAAGGCAATGCCCAGGCCTTTTTCATTCATGCCGGTGACCACCCCGCTCTGCCCCGGCCAAGTGACGGACAGATAACGATAGCCCTGGTCAGGCTGATTCAATACCACCAGTTTGTGCGCTTCCAGAATGGCCGCCTTTTCAAAATCAAAATTTCTGCCCATCAGCACCATGCCCTTGCCGGAGGCCGCAGCCGCCACGCCGAAAACACTGCCGCGCAGACAGGAAAAGCGTTGATGTTTTTTTAAACGGTCCAGCATCAGTTGCGCGCTGATCAGCCGGTTGAACATAAGCCGGCGTTCCCGGGACTTAGGGCTATAGGCAAGGCTGAAGCCGCTGAGTTCCTTGACCACTTCCGGCGGGAAATGGGAAAGCCATTTCCTGTTGGTCCATAAACGCCAGCGATCCTGGAAATAACGGGCGATGTCCCAAGTAGGGCTTCCCGGTTCCAAATACCGGCTCGCGTGCAGCACTTGGTTGATTTCCTTTCCATAGTAACCTGCCAAGGCTGCGCCCCGCACTGCTGCCGGTCCCTCCAGCCGGCATGCCTTTAATCCCGATTTTTCAAAATGGTAGCTCAATCCCAGCCGGGTGGGGTTAACCACGCCGGCCAAGGGTGTGGTTTGAAGCGTTTCCAAAGGCAGCACAAACGGTGCCGCCTGCGGTGCCAGAAAGATAAGCACGCCCCATTGTGCAAAAGCCCAAGCCGATGCAGCCAGCAAGACCGCGCCTGTCCAGCCCAGTAATCGCAAAGGTTTAACCTTCATGAATCATCATCCTCTGTTTGCGTTTGCTGCTTAATGTCTGATAGCGAAAGCGCCGCATCCAATTGAGTCCCAGGTAGATCACTATCCCTCCGACCAGGGCCGTGACCAGGGCCACCACCATACTGCCCAGAAGTATCTCGTGCATCTTGGCATGCACCACCGCCCAGGAGAGTTTTTCCCAATACAGGGCCGTACGCCATTGGCCTGTCAGCCAACCGTGACCAATGAGCAGTTCCAGATAAAGAAAAACCGGCAGCAAGGGCGTCAGGGAAATCAGGCTGCTGGCCAAAACCAACATTTTGTTTAAATGCAGGCGCTGAGCCAGATATAAAGCCACCAGGGAATGGGTTCCCCAATTGGGCAAAAGTCCGCAAAACAATCCCACCCCCACGGACCAGGCAATATCAGCGGGAAGGGCGTTCGTACGCCAAAAATAGCGGAACCATAACCAGCGCAGCCGGGCTTTCCAAGTCTTGGGCCAGGGTTCGGGCTCTTTCGTCACAAGGGCTTTAAAGGGCCAGGGCCAAATCCGCCGGGCGATTAAATAGGCATGTATGCCCATCATGCGCAGGCTGTCCGTTATTTTTCGTAGGGGTGTCGGCTCATCACAGACCTCATAGCTTTTAAGCGCCATTTCTTTGATTTTCAAGCCGCCCCACACTGCACGCACCAGGGTTTCCGTTTCCCAGGCCCGGTGGTGGAACCGGCAGGTCAGCTGACGCATGGCCGCCAGGGGATAAAAACGCACGCTGCTGCGGCTGTCCTTGCAATGAACTCCGGTTTCCAGCCAAAACAAAAGATTGGTCAAATGAAGAAGCCGGGCTTTACCGGCATGACGGGCAAAAGCGCTGTCAGTCCTCACGCCTATGCGAAGGGTACGGCCCAAGCTGCTTTGCGGGATGAACCGCAGCAATTCCTGCGTTTGCACGGGTTCACGCTCATCCAGCGTCAAGGCATAGGCATACCCCAAGTCCAGGGCCCTGTCCATCCCCAGTTTGAGCGCCGCGCCTTTGGCTTTGAGTGAAAAAAGCCTGATCCAGGGGACGCCACCCTGCCGGCGCTTTTGCTCTTTGACGGATTGACTGTTGTAATGCACCAAAACAACGGGCAGACCAAGCTCGCGCAGCCGGGTCACCAGCCGCGTTTCCGGCCCATTTTCATGGGCCACAGCCATGAGCACGCAGACCTGGCCCGAGGTGCTGGCAGGCTCGGCACTGGGCGAATACTTTTCCCGCTCCTGAACCCGGCGGTCATTACCATCGATGGTCATCACTCTTTTTCCTTGGCTCCTGTTGGCTGATGCAGCGCGGCCGGCAGCGGCCACTGCAACTGATAACCTTTACTTGACTCAAATTCAAACTGCCGGTCGCCCCAAACCACAAGGACGCGCGTGCCCCGGATCGACAGGCTGCCCGGCTGGAGCGCACGCGCCAGCAACACGTTGGCCAGAAGCAGCGCTTTTTCCAGTCCGTCGCCGCGTTCAAAATTAACCACTTCATCGGGTGTGGCCAGCCCCTGATCGTCATAAATGGAAACGTGCGGCCAGGCCTGGAGGGCGGCATAAACCGCCTCCGGACTCATGTCCTGAAAACGCAACCGGGAAACGGGATTGCGTTCCCAACAAGCTTTTAGAAAAGGCGGCCACCCTTTTTCATCCAACTGGCGGCCGGCATAAAAAGCCAGGTTGGCGGTCTCATGCCGGCTGCGCTGCTGCTGCAAATAGGCTATGATGCCTTCCCTGCCCATGGCCGGGCTCAACACCAGTTCAGGCTCGGCAATAAAAAGTTTATCTTCCGCCGGTAATTGCGGTTCGAGATGAATAAAAGAACACAAGTCTTTTTCCATCTCCTCCAGGGCAGGAAATCCCGCCAAGGCGTCTTCCAAAAAAGAATGCAGGTTGCCGTCCTGGCAGCTCAGGGCCTGGCCGTTAAGCGAGGTCTCCAGCACATTTAAAATAAAGCGTCTCCTGTAAGCCTGCAATTCGAAATCTTCGGTTTCCACTTCTTCCAGCAACTTCTTGCGGGTGCTGTCGCCAATGCGGTTCTTACTGCCATG
Source organism: uncultured bacterium (assembly GCA_964454395.1). Lineage (GTDB taxonomy): Bacteria > Oederibacteriota > JAAXVQ01 > JAAXVQ01 > JAUVAV01 > CAVQBK01. The sequence continues at coordinate 3,204 of CAYVTN010000070.1, forward strand.
CTCGTAACAGAATAAATCTTCCGCCGTGATGTAATAGCTGTGGCCCTGATGCTGATATTCAAATTGAAAGTATCGGCGATACTTGCCGTGAACGCGTAAAAAATTAATAAATAATTCGAACGTCAGTCCGGAAGTTAAATAAGCCTGCAGATGCCATTTAAACCGCTGGTAGGCCGCCTGTTGCATGGTGGCCCGCTGCTGGTCGATGTGAATATAACCGGTAATATGGGATACAATGGTGACCCGTTCATAAGCCAGCGCCCGGCGGGCCTTGTCGGTCAGCTCGGTGCCGTTGGTCCACATCGTTTTGGTCACCAGGCGGCGGTTGTTGGTGATGACCCCGTCTTCCACCAGTAAAAAATTCTGGCTGTGAAGCGGCGTGGCCATGAGAAAAATATCTTCCAGGGGCACCTCCAGGACCACGAACAGCGCGGCCGCGTAGAGGGCCGCCAGGGAAACACATTCCCCTGCGCCCCGATGATAGCCCTGCTTAAATTGAAAGGCATCCATGGCTTCAACTGTCTCCGTTTTCCAATAGGGGATGACATTGCTGGTGAATTTGTCCAGGCCAAAATGGCGGCGGATGTCCATGTCAAAATAATAGCGGTCTCCTTCATAGCCAAAAAGCGCATTGGAGCGGGAAAAGACTTCCGGCTCCACGAACGGCGAGAAGCGGGCCAGCTCTTTTTCCTTGGTGGTCAGTCCCCAGGTTTCCAGGTCGAGGTTAAAACTGTAATGGTCCATGATATACTGCTTGAGCCGTTGCAGTTTCCTATTCCAGGTCATTTTCTCCAAGCCTGCAAACCAGGGATCGTCTTTCCAGGACCAGAGACGTCCGGACATGATATTGGCCAGCACCAGGGCCATCATCAGCTCGGGAAAAAGAAAGACTTCCATATCAGAGATGGTAAAGGCCGATGAATATTTTTCCATCGTGGCTTTGTCGCGCACTGCTTCCATAACCTTCATGACTCCTTGTGGCCTTGCTGCCCGGCGAGGCGTGCCAAGCTGCGCAAGCGCTGCATATTTTTTCTATCCGGTCCCAGTTGGTTGAAACCGGGCGTTTCCATGATTACCGCACAGTGGCGAAGCATGGGTAGGGCCAACAATTTGGCCAACCCCTCGCAGCCGATGGTGCCAACACCCAGGTTTTCATGTTGATCCCGTTTCGAACCGCAGGGATGTTTGGCATCATTCAAATGAACACAGCCGATGCTGCGGCTGCCGCCCACATTGCGTTTCACGTCCTGTTCCAGAGTCCTGACGCCATGCTCGCTTCGCAGGTCATAGCCGCTGGCAAAAAGATGGGCACTGTCCAGACACAAGCCAAATTGTTTTTTCCCCACGCGCTTAAGAACCTGGCCCAGGGTTTTAAGATCGTCCAAACTGTTCTTTGCGCCGGCCATGCCTTCCAGCAGCAGTTTACAACCCCGCGGGATGCTGGGTTGCAACACTTGCAAGCCCTCAATGAGACGCTCCCTGCCGCCGGGCCGGCCTAGGTGAGGTGCGACCCCGGATGGAGCACCACCGCTGCGGCCTGCAGCCGCCGGGCAGACCGCAGATCCCGTTGTAAAGCTTGCAGCGCGTTCTTCCGCACAACATCGAGCGGTGAAACAAGATTGACCAGGTAAATGGCATGGATCACCACCTGGCGCACCCTAAAACGGGCCTGGTGGGTTAAAAATACATTCGCTTTTTCCCAGCTGATAGAGCGTCCCTGCCAGGATCGGGGATTGCCGGCAAATAGCTGCACCACCTGGGCGCCAATGGCTTAGGCCCGGGTCAACAAGGCCAGCATGCCGCCTTGGGTGGAAACGTGGACGCCCAACAACCGCTCAGACATCCTGCGGTCCCAGCCAGCCTTCCACGGAAAACAAATAGGTGATCATGGACTGCAGCTTTTCCTGCAACAGCAGGCAGTGGCGCTCAAAAAGCCGGTCCAAGCCTCCCAATAAAAACGTGGGATGAAATCCCAGCCGTATCCAGGGCTGCGCAGGGCTGTGATAGTGCCCGGCAATATAGCCTTCTTCCTTGCAGACATTAAGCCTCACCTCTTGCCCCACCGGACCAAGCACGGCACAAGCCACATCATACAGATCCCTCAGCAAAGCAGGTGGACAGGTCAGGACCTTGCCCTTCCCTTCCCCGGCACTGTCCCCGCCATTATCCAGGCTGAGCACACAGCCTTCGGTGGCGGACGAGTCCTCCAGGATGGAGACCAACAGACCGAGACGCAAGGCATCATCCCGGCAGGCGCTGCTTAAGGCTTGATGAAAAGGATCATAATATTGGTGGAGCAGGTGGTGCTGTTGTTGATGGCTAAGCCCCGGCATGAGGGCATGTGAAGACGGCGCATCGATATTGAGCAGGCGACGGTCCAGCGGGCTCTTGAGCACGGTTTTGACACGGTGTTCCAAAGCCGTCACGGTCTCCATGGCCTGGGCCCATTGCGCCCTTTTTCCCCCGCCCGCGGCCTCTGCCGGAAAATCTTCGGGTACGGCCAAACTACTGTCCTGAACCACCAGGATGACCGGCAACGGTTTCAGCATTATGGCCCCTTCAACTAATGTTCTAGCTCTGCGGCTGCATTTTCAAAATCATGTTTTGCCACGGCCAATTTCCCATTAGCCTTTCCGAGCATACTTCGCAAAACCTCCCTTGATGCTTTCGGCTTACTCATAAAACGCTTCCTTCTCTTTGCCTATTCCAGGCCAAGGGTGGATTCTGTAATCCTTGCCATTCCACCAGACTGTAGCTTATGGCTCCAAACAAAGTATCATAGTCATCCCCCATTTGAGCACCGGCCTCGGTAATGGCATGTTTAATTTCCGGCGTGCGTTTGTCAACGACAACCAATACATCAAAATCATATCCCGCCCACGCATCTCCCCGCGCTTGAGATCCAAAAAGGATGATTTGATTAAGGTGACCGGCAATCATGCTGTTTGATTTTCGAGCATACGCGTGGGCATTTTTTTGCGTTTTTTTTGTCATAATGATGTCCTTCTTCGTCTGTTTTCATAATTTTACAGAATCAGCAACTAGGGAGCAATAGGTTTCTTTTTTTGTTGGTTCCCACGAGAAATTAGTGAGGTTCGGCCCGGTATCTTCGAAACAAACCAACTTTTCCATGAATAGAAGAAATTTACCGGTTTAGGGCGCGGTGCCCGTCTGAATCAGGGTTTAGGTCTGCGGCCCCGCCGTGGGGCCGCTCTGCACGAAGCCCTTGATCATGACCTGACGTACCCATTGGGCCATCTGCTCGGCCTTGTACTTCGTTCCTTCCTCGAGCCACCACGAGATCATGCCAACGAGCGACGCGGCGAGCATGCCGACCGCCACCTTGCGCGTCATGAGACCATACCCGCCCCGTCGAGGGAGGAGCTGCAGATTCTCCTGAGCAAGAAAGCGCGTCTCCAGCATCGCCCCGAGATGCTCGCGAATGTGTGCGCTAAACCACGGATCCCCGTTGCTTCTCATCATCGCGGTATAGAGGCGGCGGTTGGCCGCAATGTGTTCGAAGAAACGCACGAAAGGAAGGGGCACGGTCGCGGCGGATATCTTGGCAATCTGGCCAAGGCTGCGTCTCGGTGGTCCCATCTCTTTCTGCAGTTCCTCGATGGCGTCGTCAAAAACGGCGCGCGTGAGGTCATACTTGTCGTGGAAGTGACGATAGAAGGTCACCCTGTTCACCATCGCGCGCTCCGCGATCACCCCGACCGACACGGCCGCGAAACCTTTCTCCACACAGAGATCAATCAAAGCCTGCTTGAGCAGAAGGCGCGTTCGACGGACACGAAGATCTTCTTTTTTCGGCGACATTGCGGTTCCTCCGTTTCTTATGCTACAGGAGCGGCCTTCTGTTGCTTGACAGGCATTACCCAACATCCCTATGATGAGTTTAGCAACATTATGTTGCATATTAAATAGTTTATATCTTATTTCCCGATTGATCCCGGCTAAAAACAGGAGGCATGATGATGGAAAAGACTTACGAGAAGATTAGTCCTACTGCGAAATTCGTGGCTTACCTCCGGACGTTCTCCGATATTCCCTTTGCCAAGGAGATTGCCGGCGAGAGCAACGCCGAGAAAGTCTATCAGGCGCTCGCGGGCGAGAGCAAGGCATCGCTCGTTAAGGTCAGCCCTTATTGGGAAGCGCGCTACAAGGCCACCAATCAAATCATCGCTCAACGGGGCCTGACGCAAGTCCTGGAAGTTGCCGCAGGACTGTCTCCTCGCGGCCTGGTGATGACCGAAAACCCCGGGGTGGTCTATGTCAACACGGACCTGCCGCAAATTCTGGAGGAGGAGAAAGCCATCATCGAAGCCCTTCTTGCACGGCGGAATCTTCAGCGGCCAAAGCTTCACTTTGAGACGGCCAATGCCCTGGACCTTAACAGCCTGCTCAAGGCGGCTGCGGTTTTCGCGCCCGATCGGCCCGTCGCCATTATCACGGAAGGATTATTCCCCTACTTCAGCCGTGAGGAGCAAACGGTATTGGCCAACAACGTTCACCACGTTCTCACCAGACATCCCGGCGTGTGGATTGCAACGGACGTTAACACCAAGCAGCATTTGGAAGCCGGGATGCGCCTGGACACGGCCGCGCAAGACCGGCGCGCCCGACTTGCGGGCAGCACCGGCCGTGACTTGGGCCGCAATCTTTTCGCCGACGAAAACGATATACAAGTTTTCTTTGAAACAGCGGGATTCCGCGTGGAAGATTACCCCTACTCCAAGATGGTTTCACATTTATCCTCGGCGAAACTGCTGAATCTAAGCCGGGAAGATATGAAAGCCGTGTCCGGACTTCTCGCCTTGTCAAAAGCATTCGTCCTCACTCCCTGGCGCAAAGGCGAGTAACGTCATCGGAATGCGACCGGGTTTTGTTAGGAGACGGGCTTTCTTTATTACTTTTTGCTTTTGAACGGCTTACTCAGCAAAGTAATTTTGTAAGATCGTCTCCATGGATTCTTGAATGAATCACTTCAAGCGCTCACCATTGATTCCAATGAACAGCTGTTTCATCATATCTTTCCGGCTGCTTTGGTTCCGGCCCGTCTGGATAACCAATTAATACAAAAGAGACAGGTTCAATATAGTCCGGCAGGTTAAGCAAGGTTTTAACTCTTGGTCTGTTATCCGGAAAAACTTCAGTCCATAATGATCCTAATCCTTTACTATGACTGGCTAAAAGCATATTTTGCGTTGCAGCACAACAGGCATGTAAAAAATATCCTTTTACTTTTTGCTTACGCTTATCCCCGCAAACCAAAATGCCGAGAGGTGGTGATTGTCTGGGAACATTTCTATTGATCTGTTTATAGGCATCCAGTTTATCTTTACTCAAAACCACAAATTGCCAGGATTGTTCATTATTAGCTGAAGGTGCAAACATTGCTGCTTCCAAAATATCCTTCACATCCTTGTCTGCAACTTCGTCACTTTTGTATCTTCTTATGCTGCGCCGGGTTTTAATAATTTCCAACATTTCGCAACTCCTTTTATTTATTTTATTGCAAATATCACTTATATAGCATAATATTGCTATACTATCATTTTAGATAGAAGGGATGTCTATTATGCCCAAATTTATATTCAAAAGCAAGGTGTATAACAATCCCGTGGAATTCGCCCTTCATTTTATCGGCAACAAATGGAAAATGCCTATTTTGTTCAGGCTTAACAAGCATAAATATCGTTATGGCGAACTGAAGCGTAGTTTGGATCCGATTACCCATAAAATGCTTACCCAGCAATTACGTGAATTGGAGCAGGACGGATTTGTCAAACGAAAACTATTTAACCAGATACCTCTTAAAGTTGAATATTCTATTACGGCCTTGGGCAAAAGTGTAAATCCGGCTATTGAAGCCTTGCGTCAATGGGGCAACTATCTGAAAACAAAAAAAATCAAATATCCCGATAATCAGGATCCCGATATTTAAACTGATTTATATTAAAAAGGTGTTCGGCCATGAGTGCCGAACACCTTTTTAATGGTTGGATTATTTTTCCAATGCTGCAATGACTTTTTCCGCAACTGCATGGCCGCTGTTTTGCTGTTGGCCGGTAATCAAGTTGCCATCCTGCACAGCAAAGGGTTGAAAGGCACCGGCGACTTCAAAGTTGGCACCCATTTTTTTTGCTTCATCTTCTATCCGAAAGGGCATTACCTTTTGATTCATCGTCTTGTCTATATAATCTTCCTCACTATCGGCAAAACCCGTCATGGTTTTTCCTTTGACAAAAGGTTGGCCCGATTTGTCTTTTAAGTATAATAACAACGCCGTGCCATGGCATAAGGCTGCACTGGTTTTTCCTTCTTCATAAAACTTCGTGAAAATATTTTGCAACCCTGTGGCATCCTTAAAGGTAAACATTGGTGCTTGGCCGCCGACTACCACAATGGCATCAAAGTGCTCGGGATCCAACGTATCGACTTTAACAGTGTTTTTCAATAAAGATGCGGTTTTAGGATCATTCAAGTATTGCAGGCTTAATTGATCATCTTTTGAATAACCACTGGCATCTCTGGGATCGGAATACGCATCCATCTTAACCTCGCCGCCATCAGGGCTGGCCACGGTGATTTGGTAACCTTGTTTTTTGAATGCATCGTAGGCATGGAATAATTCAGCGGCCCAAAACCCCACCGGCCAGCCGGTGACTGTAGAAACTGCAGGATTTGCTACTACCATAAGAATCTGTTTAGTTTTTGTGTTCATATTTTTTGCCTCCTTTTTCGTCATTGTTGATGTGCATCCGGCAATAACAGCTATTGCCAGAGCAATTGGTAATAATTTTTTGTTGCTCATTTTTTCTTGCCTCCTTTTTTTAAAATAAATAGCACCCTATGCAACTTCCCGCAAGTATGCACTATTTGGTTAGTACCCTACCCATAGGATAGTATTTTTCTGAAAATTCCTTGTTAATTAAGAACATAATAAAGTCGGCTTGAAGATAATTAAGTTTGGGA
>CAYVTN010000071.1:0-10177 GCA_964454395.1 uncultured bacterium
GGGAACTTCGTTATTATACCATATCATCAAACGAAAAAGTCCGACAGGCTCCTAGCCAAAAGTTTGGGGATAGAGCGCATTTCTGCCGGTCAGGTATCGGCACTGAACAAGGGCCTTAACGAACAAGTAGAAGAATACCGTAACCGGCCATTGGCGGCGATCTATCCATTTATCTGGGTGGACGCGCTGTATGAAAAAGTACGGCTCGATGGAGAAATCCTGCCTGTAGCGGTGATGGTGGCCTTTGGCATCAATGAGTCGGGAAAACGAGAAATATTAGGGATAGAACCGATGATGGATGAATCGGCAGAGAATTGGAAAACCTTTTTGTGCAAACTTAAGTCCAGGGGTCTCAAAAAGGCGGCCATGTTCATCAGTGATGCCCATAGAGGGCTCCAGAAAGCGCTGAGTGAAGAAATGACAGGCTGCAAATGGCAGAGATGTAAAGTCCACTTTATGAGAAACATCATGGCGACGGTACCAGGCAAAGGCAAGTATCGGTTTGCCGAGCGGCTGAAACAAATCTGGCTGCAACCAGACAAGGAAAGTGCCATGGAAATGGCCGGGCAATTGATAGCAGCCTATGAAAAGCGGTATCCAGAGGCCATCAGCTGCCTAGAGGAAGGTCTGGAGGACTCCTTGCAATTTTATACTCATGCTGAAATTGACAAGCGTAAGATAGCCTCCACCAATGTATTGGAACGTTTAAACAAGGAAATCCGGCGCCGCAGCCGGGTGGTGGGCATTTTCCCAAACCTGGAGGCTTACATTCGGTTGCTGACCAGCTATCTGATTGAATACAGCGAAGATTGGGAGACGGATAGGAGCTATATCAAGGCTGATAGACTGGCAAGCATTTGCCAGGCCAAAGCGCAACAGAAACTAAAAAAGGCGGCTTGACACAAAGGCTGCGATGGCAAATTGCGAACTTATATTGACATGACCATCCCTCACGCTTTATTTTCTCTTTTTTCACAATCTCTTCATTCGCTTTTTTCATGATGTCTTTAACAAATTCCCCATCTCCTAATATGCGTTCGTCTCCTCGCCAAAAATCTTTATTTTTCTTTAGATCTTTTACGCCTTCCCGGCCTCCTGCACTTCTCTTAAGCCCACCACCGATTAAATCATCGCGTTTGCCTTGCCTCCTACCATCCTGGATATATTGCTGATAATTAGCAATGGCCTGCCTTTTATTACTACCAGCTCTTTTTAATACTTCCTTTTTCGACTGGAATTGTTTTTTGCTTCTTCCAATTCGGCAGTGTAATAACAAACGCTGCAACCAGGACAAGCGTAACCCTCTCATCCCCGTCTTTTTAGATTTCGCGGCCAACCTCAAGAGGCGCCCTGCCCTATCCGCCACAGGACCCTGTTATCCCTCCCTGGAATGACTTACCAGGACAAGCGTTTTTTCAGATTGGATTTCATGGCCTCCAAATCTTCAGGCAAGGCCTTGTTTCCGCTAAAAACATTTTGCATGGATTCCAGTCCCTGGCTCGCCAATTTATGCTTCCGGAAAGCCCTGCTGACCGCTTCCGTACAGCGGAGGCGGGCTTGAACCGCCTTATTGACCTTCCGGTTCTCTTCATGCCAATTGGCCAGGTCATTGAAAATGAATAAAATCCGGTTGATGGGATGAACCTCCTGGCCGGGTTCCATTTTCAGGCCCTGGGAGTATTGCCGGGGGAAATTCATGATCGCGTTTCGGTCCAGATTTTCCAAACTTTTATATTCTTCCGGAGTCCAGGTGGAGGGATCTGAAAAAAAATCCGCCATGGCATAGGTCAAATAATCCCTCAACGTGGGCCCGGATCCAAAGACATTATTCCACGACTTGAAGTACTTGAGATAGGAATCATATTTTTTATCTCCCAAGCTGGCGCGATACTCCCAGGCTTGGCTAAAATCATCCCGGCAGGAGCGAAGAAGCCGGGGGCCGCTCCAGGTATGAAAATCGGATGTCTCCGCCTTGTTGCTGATTTGGGGAATGATAAAAGCATTCTTTTGAAAATATTGGCGGACGCAGTAGGCCCTCAGCATGAGAATAATCGCTTTTAAGGTCGGTTCGGAAGGAAAGGGGCAGGCATATAGGGTTGCCAGCGCCGCTTCGTAATCGGAATTTTGGACATATAAATCGGTGATGGTAAGCAATGCTTTGGTCAGGTTCTCATCATCCTGAAGCTGCCGGGAACGTTCAATCAGAAGCTTTAAGCTTTGGAGCGCCGGTTCCAGCTTCACCTTGGCGATATAATTTTCCACCTCTTCCCACATCTGGTCCATACCCACCGGTTCCGGCGTCGGAGGCAAAGCCGGCTCCGGGACGGGCGCTGCTTTCTCCTCTTGAGGGGCAGGGGCCGTTTCCTGGTCAGAGGTGGGAGAAGGCTGATCATCAGGAAGGGAATCCGTAACAGCGGGGACGGCTGCCGGGGCCTGCAATTTTTCTGCCCCTGCCTGCGTCATGGGAGGGGCAGAAAGAGGATTGGAGGCAGCTTCCGCCCAGGAATATGCCGGCCAGATCAGCAGAACCCCTACGGCCAGCGTAAGCAGTTTCATCATCAACTTGTCCTCTCTTAAATAGTTCTTGTTGCGGATTGGATATTGTACCCATGCCGGGTAGTTGACAAAAATAGTCCTTCCGCAACAGGAACAAAATAATAAACAGGTTCCGAAAATGCCGGTCACTTATTATACTCTTTTACTTCAGTTTCGGAAACTGCCGGCCCCACGTTAGGGTAAAAAAAACAGACTGAATTGTACGAGCTTTGGAAGAAGATCAAAACCTTTTTTGGATTTTATCATCCCGCGATCAATAAAAGGTCTTCCTCCCCTAAGAAAACTTGACGGCCGGCACCAGGATTGAAAGGTTAATCAAATTGCATTCGGCCCGATAATAATACCACTTCCTCAGGAGGTTAAAAATATGGGGCAATTGTATACGATGGCGAATAAAATCAACAGTTTAATTACAGAACGCAAACTTAATATGCATGAAATCAAAGGGCGGATTACTTTAAAAACAGGATTTATTTTAAATTTTATAAATCAAGACACACCTGATGATCCTATAAAAATAAAAAATTTAGCAGCGGCTGTCAAAGAAATACTTGATGTGTCATTGTGAAACCAATCCCGGAGGTCATCCGTATGATGGTTAATTCCTTAAAATTCAAATTGACTGTTTTAATTGTGCTGGCGATGGGCATTAATACACTTGCTATCGGAGCGATCTTAAAGTTGACGTTTGACCGGAATATACAACTATTGACCCGCCAGACATTAAAAAATGCGCGGGATGTTTTTAATCATTTGGAAAAAAACTCCACCCGTGTATTATCGTCTACCCTAACGGCATTATTGGAAAATAATGACTTGAGAAAAATATTTATAACTAAAAACAGGAAGGCCTTGCTGAAAAAAGCGGCGCCTCTGTTTGAAAAATTCAAAAACAACTATCATATAACTCATTGGTATTTTATTTATCCCGAAACTGCACGGCCACAAGTTGCCCGAAGATGCTTTTTACGGGTTCATACTCCTGAAAAATATAATGATATCATTAATCGCTTCACTTACCGGAACGCGGTTAAAACCAAAACCTACGCTGCCGGAAAAGAATTGGGTAAAACGGCATTTGCCCTTCGGGTGGTCCATCCGTACTATCAGGGGAATAAATTGATTGGTTATATGGAATTGGGACAGGAAATCGATGATTTTTTATCTGACATGAAAAAGCAGACCGGCGCCGACTTCGCGCTTCTGGTTAAAAAGAAATATTTGGACAAAGGCGATTGGGCCTCGGTAAGAGAGACCAAAGGATTGCAAAATAATTGGGACAGCATGAAGGATGTGCTCGTGGTGGACAATACGTATGAAAATGAATCGATTTATCAGTATGGAAACGATATAGAAAAACTTCCCGACGAAGGAAAAGTGCTGGGGTATGCCAAAGTAGAGGGACAAGATTTTACCAGAAGCATATTCCCGATTTATGACGCCGGTCATAGAAAAGTTGGCGGCATTTTTGTGCTGTATAATATTACGCATATTCAGGAAAGCCTGAAATCCGCTTTTTTATATTCCATTCTTTCCGTGGCCGGCATCAGCTTGATCCTGATGCTGGTCATCATCGTATTCCTTAACAAGTTGATTCTTAAGCGGCTGGGCAAAGTGACCCGGGCGGTGACGCTGCTGGTTGGCGGCGATTATGAGACCAGGATAGAGCCTTCCGGCGATGATGAAATCGGAAAGTTTGAGAAGTTGTTTGAACGGTTCAGAACGGTGTTTGCCAATGCCATTCACGAAGTCGAGAAATTGCAGCATGGCGACAAATAAATCATCCTTGGCAACTTTGCTTTTTCGGGTTTCCGAACCGGGAAAGACGGGTTCACCCGGAAACAAGTGAATGGGCCGAACGCCTCAGCGAAAAAATCCGCTTGGCAATTGCATGATGTGCGCCAAACGGGATTAAGGAAATGGCGGCTCATCAGGTAAAGAACTGCCGGAGACACCGCACCGGCTTAAGTTGACAAGTTGACTCCTCGCGTTCCCAAAAACTGCTTCCCGCCCATAAGCAAAGCACGGCCGCTTAATTTTTGTCTGGTTTAAGGGCCGGCCTTAAGCTAGCATATTAACGGACCGTTACTCTGTTGGAAGGACATGCCGGCATTTTGGCCGGGTGCCTTGCGCCCTGCTTTCGGTCGGCGGACGGAAGGGCAATGCTCCGTAATCATCTTTACCACGAGGTGGCTTATGAGCAAAATCAAAGGCAGTACCATCATCAGTCGGCTCAAATATGCCGAGGTTAGAGGGGCGTCTCAGACCAAGGATGCCGTCATCCAAAAGCTAAGCCCTGATTTTCAGGACAAGATTAAAATCGGTATTCTCATGGCCGCCTGGTACCCTTTCGAGTACTATTCGCAACTGCACCGCGCCATTGACCAGGTGATGGGCAAAGGCGATCTGGCTGTTTTGCTTGACGTCGGCAAGTATTCGGCCGAGCTGGCCGTACATGGAGTTACCAAGATTTTTTTCAAACTGGGCTCGCCGGAATTCATCTTGAAAAGGGCCAGTGCCGTGTGGCATCAGCACTACACCTCAGGACTGATGGAACCTATTTTCGGAGAGAAAAAAACGGTTACCTTACTGGTCAAGGAGTTCGAGGAAGATTCCAATGAACTGCTGGTCACTGTGGCCGGTTGGATCAAACGCGTGATGGAGTTGTCGGGCGGCAGAAACGTGACCATTGATTACAAAAAATTCCCTGAAGCAGCCGGCATCGCCTACCAATATAATATTAAATGGCTGTAAGCCGGCTGTAGACCAAGGTATATGCGGTTGCATAAGGAGTTCCTGGATCATGAGCAAAGTCAAAGGCAGCATTATTCTTTCCCGCTTGAAGTATGCTGAAGTCAAAGGCTCTGCAGATATCAAAAAGGAAGTAATTACCCGTCTTAGTCCCGACTTCCAAAAGCTGGCCACCATGGGTGTGGTCATGGCCGCCTGGTATCCTTTTGAATACTATAAGGAACTGCACCGCGCCATCGCTCAGGTGATGGGAAAAGGCGATATGAAAATACTGGCGGAAGTGGGCCGCTATTCCGCAGAATACGCGATCAAGGGTGTCACCCGGATTTTCTTCAAGGTGGGGTCCGTGGAGTTTATCATCAAGCGGGCAGCCGCCGTCTGGCGCCAACATTACAATTCGGGTTTTATGACGCCACAATTCAATGAGCCCAAGCAGGTCAACTTTTATATCAAGGAATTCGAAGAAGACTCTCAGGAATTGATGGTCACCGTGGGCGGATGGATCAGCCGCACCGGGGAATTGTCGGGTTGTAAAAACGTGACCATTAATTATAAAAAATACCGCGAAGCAGCGGGCATGACCTACCAGTACGATCTGGCGTGGACTTAGCCCCCTTTATTTCATGGCCGGGAGCCAAGATTAGCGGCCGGAAAAGAAATTGCCTGCCCCGGCCTGCCTTTCCGCCTGTTCCGGCTTTGCCTGCCGTTATTTAGTCCTGATAAATAAAGACCCGAACACGGTCGTCCTTGTTGATCTCGGAAGCGGCATTGGAGCCCTTGTTTTTTGACCGTTCGTGCAGGGGCCGGTACTGGCCATAGCCGGTGACGGAAATGCGCGCAGGCTGGATTTTGTGAGTTTGCATGAAATAGGTCACCACGGCCATGGCCCGTGCCGTGGAGAGTTCCCAGCTGTTGGCAAACGGCGAATTCTGCCAGGTCACGTATTTGCTGGTGTGGCCTTCCACGGAGATTTCATTGGGCAGGGTGGATAATATGGAAACCACCACATCCAGGATTTTTTTGGCCTTGCCGCTCAAATGGGCGCTGTCCTTGGGGAAAAAAATCATGTCCCCGATCAGCTCAATGGCCACGCCTTTATTCTCTCCGATAATCTGGGCGGCTTTGCCTTTACCAACCAGACCTTCCAATTGCTTATTCAATTTGGCGGTCAGGGCCCCCACCCGTTGGGCCCGCAGCTGGGCGGCCGTGGGCGTGGGCGGCCCGATCGGTTTGCTGCGCACGACCCGGTAGCCCCGCTTGTGGGCCGCATCGCCCTTGCCTTCTTTATGTTTTTTTTCCACGCCTTTGCCGGGCACAATGGCAATCACCGGCTTGGGAATGAACGCCTTGGGCGAACCGCGTTCCACAATTGAATCGCCGGCCTTGGCGTCCTTGCCTTCCGGCACCGAGCCGTTAAAACCGGAGCGTATGCCCAGGGCGGCCTTTTTAAATTTCTCCAGATTAAGCACGGACATGGAATACATCATCATAAAAAAGGCCACCAATAAAGTGATCATATCGGCATAGGTGAGCAACCAGCGTTCCTCATTGGCTTCCTCCTCATGACCTTTTTTCCGTCGGCGCATGCTTATTTGCTCCCTTTAATTTTTTCCGCCACCTTGATTCTCGATTTGGGCGACAAATAGGTCAGCAGTTTTTCCTCCAGAATGCGGGGATTGTCCCCGGCCTGGATGGAAATAATGCCTTCCAGCACGATCATGCGGCCGTGGACTTCCTCCTCGTTGCGCCGCTTCAATTTGTTGCTGACAGGAATATAGATGAGGTTGGCCGTGCTCACACCGTAAAGAGTGGCAATAAAAGCCGAGGCAATGGCCGGCCCCATGGTATCGGGCGTGGAAATATTGGCCAGCATATGCACCAGGCCCATGACCGTGCCGATGATCCCCAGAGTGGGCCCGAACCCGCCCATGACGGAAAAAATCTTGGCGCCTATCTTATGGCGCTCTCCCAATAATTCAATGTCCGTTTCCAAAATGGCCCGGACCTGTTCCGCGTCCAGACCATCCACCACGATCTGAATGGCTTTTTTAAAAAACTCGTCCTCAATCTGCTCACTCACCTTTTCCAGGGAGAGCAGACCTTCCTTGCGCACTGTTTTGCTGAGATTGACCAGCATGCTGATGGTTTCTTCCACCTTAACGGGCTTGGAGAAAAAAGCGTTTTTAAGAATGGCGGGAACAGCCATGATATCTTCCTTGTCCGAGCCTGTAATGGTGACGCCCAGGGTGCCGCCCACCACCAGCACAAAGGCGCCGAAATTCCACAAAGAGCCCAGATGGCCGCCTTCAATGTAGACAATGGCGACCAACGAGCTCCAGGCCATGATTAATCCTACAATGGTTGCAAAATCCATTACAGTTGGCTCCCTATGGACATGGTTTTCCCTCCTATCCTAGGCTTAGTGTCGGAAGGCACGAACCACTTCTAAAGAAAAGCTGCCGGTTTTCCAACAATACCGTCCCCGCCCCTGACCGGCCGGATGATGCGGCGACCCTCAAAGCCTGCTGGTGCGGCCATGCTTATTTTCCGGCGTTTTTTTTCATTTTGGGTTTTACGGCTTCCCGGGTAACTTTGACCTTCCAGTCAATAATCTTTTCCATCACCACGGCCATGGGTTCAAGCACCACGAATTTGTTGCCTGAACTGACGGTGATGGTGGTGTCCGGCAGAGCCTCAATGGTTTCAATCCAGCGTTCATTGACCACAACCCGGTCTCCGTTTAATTTGGATAATTCAATCATGACGCACCTCATGCAATAGGCCGGCCATGTCCTGGCCTGCTGTTAGAATGTGTAGCGGTCGTGCCCTTCGTTGCCCGGAACGTCAATCAATTTCATTAAAAGGGGCTCAACCAGCCGGATCCCTGCCAGCGTTGCGGTATTACCGGACAAAAAATACGGCTTGGTTCTTCTTTGTGTTCCTTTGTGTCTTTGTGCCTTGGTGGTTGATCCTTTCTATCCCGGCTCCACCGTTGTAAGCCTATCATGCCACCGGCAAATCAATCCTACCGTTTCAAGCTGATCAGTTCCTGGAGCAATTCATCGGAAGTGGTAATCACCCGGGAATTGGCCTGAAAACCGCGCTCGGTGACAATCATATCGCTAAATTCCTGGGCCAGGTTGACATTGGACATTTCCAGGGTGCCGGCCTGAATGCCGCCGCGGGCGCCGGTGTTGGCTTCCCCGATCTGGGGCACCCCGCTGTTGGCGGATTCGGTCCAGAGATTTTCACCCTCTTTCATGAGCCCCGCATTATTGGTAAAACGGGCCATGGCGATCTGACCGATGGTTTGTACAATACCATTGTCATAAACACCGTTGATGATGCCACTGTTGCTGATATTGAAAGAAACCATGGTTCCCGGCGCAAACCCATCCTGATTGAACAAGGTTACCGTATCGGCATCAGCCAGCTGGGTCACGGAGGCAAAATCAGGATTAATGGCCAGGGGCGTGGTAGAGCCGTTGGTGGTGGTGATGCTCAGAGCCCCGGTCTGGGCATTGAGGGAACCGTCGGGATTAAAAGTCAGCGCTCCTTGATTAACCAGGCCGGCAGCCACGATGCCCGTGCCGGAAGCCTGCCAGTCCCAGGCATCAACGCCCGTTTTGGTATAGGTGATGGTCACGTTGTGGCTGTCGCCCAGGGAATCATAGGTAATAAAGGTGTTGTTGTAGGTATAGCCCACCGCCTGGGTAGCGTCCAGGTTCCCGATGATCTGAGCCTGGGTGGTGGCCTGGGCCGCCATTTGAGCGGCAATGGGGATGACAATGTTGCCTATGGGCTGGGTGGTGTCGACCACGCCCGCATTGGCTGTCCACCCCTGCACCAGCAAGCCGTTGGAGGGTTCCACCAGATTGCCGTCTTCATCCAGTCCAAAACTGCCGTCCCGGGTGTAGCGGTTGCGGCTGCCGTCGCTGAGAACGAAAAAGCCGTCGCCCTGGATGCCCAGATCGGTCATCACGCCCGTGGACTGCAGCGCGCCCTGGCTGTGGTCGTTGGAGATGGTCGCCATGGTCACGCCCAAGCCGATTTCCTTGGGGTTGGTGCCGCCCCGGCCGCCCGTGCCCGGGCTGGCGCCCTGCAGAGTCTGGGACATCATGTCCTCAAAGTTAACCCGGCCGGCTTTAAATCCCGTGGTATTGACGTTGGCGATGTTGTTGGCCACCACGTCCATTCGGGTTTGGTGGTTGGTCAGTCCCGAGATGCCTGTAAACAGCGAACGTAACATAATGATCCTCCTCTTTTGCCTGGTCGTTTTGTATGGCACTTCGTCCGTTTATACTGCAACGCGCCGTTGTTGCAGGCGCGGCCCGGTTAAGAACGCCGGCGGTTCACGGCCGCGGTTGGCGGCCAAAGAGCTTATTCAATGGCGCTCACATCCCTGAGCAGGTAATCCTGATCATCGACCGTGATTTTCACTTGATCGGAGGCCGTATTGACACCGGTCACCACGCCGGAAAAAGGCTGGGAACCGGCGCTGTTTTGGGTGTCGATACCGGTTACCGTATGCCCCAGCAGCACCGTGCCAAAGCTGCTTGCTTCCTGCTTAACCATGCCCGCAATTTCATTCCTCGTGTTTTCCGCGGTTTCCAAAGCCGTGAACTGCGCCAATTGGGAGATGAATTCCGAGTTGTCCACGGGGTTCATGGGATCCTGATATTGCAATTGCGTGGCCAATAAATTTAAGAAATCTGTTTTACCCATTGATCCTACTGAATCCACATTCATGTGCGTTGCCTCCTGGGATTAAATTGCCCTGCGGCAAGCCGCAGGAAATTTGATACGAGTTGAATTGTAACTACTCAGGTCTCTTGCGTATCCAAGCTGGCCAAGCCGGAAGCGCACCTTG